>NZ_CP041249.1 GCF_006711645.1 Klebsiella electrica
ATGGCCAAGAAACCTTTTATGAAGCGACTACAGGCACAGCAGGAAATAAAAAAAAATTCTGCTATTGTTTCTGATATAGAAAAGGTCATTGCAAATAAACAGCCAGATGAGCAGAGTCATGATATAGCTGCACACGAGATTATGGCGGATATTGCTCGCCCGGATATCGAACCTGATGGTCAGATAATACGCGTCGATATAAATCTGGTTTATGCTGAAGAACAAGTGCGACCTGAAGAAGACTTCGAGGAAGATATCATCGATGGTATGTCTGATACCTTCGAAACTATAGGGATGCTTACCCCGCCTCGTTGTTATCCTCGTGACAGACGTGGCTACCAGATATGGTTAGGTGAAACGCGTGTTCGCACTGCCCGCAAGCGTGGAGATACCCACATTGATATTTATGTTGGTAAACCACCACGGGAAAGAAAAGAACGCATCATCGGTCAGCTTATTGAAAACCTGCAGCAGTCTGGTTTGAAACCATTAGCGACTGCAAAATCGTTCTATGAGCTCAAGCATGAGTTTAATATGACGGGTGAGCAAATCGCAAAAACTATGGGTAAGCCTACCTCATTTGTCAGTAAACACCTTCGTCTCATTGATGCACCAGAAAATGTTACCGCCCTTCTCCGGGATAAAGTCACATCCGATGTCGATCTGGCATACACACTGATACAGGTAAATGAAAAGTCTCCCGAAGAGGCCGAGAAGCTTGTCGCAGCTGCGCGAGTGTCTGGTATTTCACGTTCGCAGGTTAAAGCTGTTCTTGATGCAGTTAAGAAGAAAAGCAAAGGTGAGATTTCGCATGCGAAATCTCAGGCTCAGAACAAAAAACCAACCCAGCCTTTGGGCAGCAATTCAGATGTAAAAACCTGGCAGGTTGTTGTCGAGATAGACGGTCAGCAAGGAGTAATAATGACTGATCGTGCGCCAGACAAAGCTGGGTATGTGTGGGTGAAAATGGACATTGGTGAGATTTCAGTTGAGGCTTCTGAACTACGTGTCAAAGGGATGCGCTCTCAGTGATGAAATCAACCCCGTTCACCGAAATGGCCACGGCATTCCGTGGTCAAATTGTCCGCCACTGGGCGCTTCGTTATCCCGGAACGCAATCTGAAGCAGCTACCGCATTAACAGAAGCGGCTATCAATCTAGGATACGTTACAAGAAGCAGGCCGGTACCCGGCGCGGCGTTACTTTCATGGGCCTCTAACCCGGCTGAAACTCCGTTGTGGGCAGCTCAGACGGCGTTAACATTGATGCTCAGCATCGGCTGGAAGCCCGAAAGTAACCAGGACTGGTGTGGTATGTCGGCGTTGATATTCAGAGCTAATCGTACACTTCCACTTGAGCAGTTAGTCGCTTCCTTGCCTGATAGCATAGACAGGCAAACTGCTACCGGATGGTTCGTGGCTGCAATTGAAGAGGATTCCAGCTACCGTTACAACAGGAAATCCAGATGACCTTTCAAGAGCTCGATGCTTGTATCGCAGGCTCTGGCAGACGTTCTATCGCGTCAGCATTAATCGCTTTTATTCTTGATGCGCTTGATGACGGACAGGATGGAGTTGATCTTGATATCTTCCAGAGCCACACGCGCTTCGTTCGTAATAATGTAACCACGGTAGCCAGTTATCTGCAGCTACATGAAATTATCCATATACTGTATTACCGTGATGGTGCTGCAGAACGTCAGTATGAGTCCGTTAATAATTACGGGCGGTGGGCAAAGCAGCACTATCGTCCTTCTGAGGCTCTTATACAGCTGCATCGACGTGATTAAATCAAAAGATTTCGCATGCGAAATCTGGCTATTCAGGTGACGATTTCTGAAGGGTTGATATGACCAAGATTTCGCATGCGAAATCTTGGGGGGGAAGATCATCTTATCATTGCCACCGGAAGATCATCCCAGCGCGTTGTATAAGCGGGAGAAAGCATCTCCCGCTTCATCTGCCATTCAGGCGCAATTCCCCGCCCCGCAAACCATACTTTCCCCAGGCCGGAATGGTTGATGCCGTCGAGCACCTTCATCAGTTCCTCACTGTGTGCTCTGGGCTGTACGTCATCAAACAGATTCAGCTGAGAGACGCCGGTCGGGGAGAAATCGTTCAGCATGATGCCGGCTTTGGCATAGCGATGGCCGGAGACCCAGATCCTGTCCAGCGCTCTGACTGCAGCAGTAATAATATCCCGGGTGTCCCGCGTGGGTGTCATCAGTTTCTCTGTTGCCAGATTGCCGTAATAAGGCTCGTTGATGGCGAACGGCGACGTTTTAATGAAAGCCGAGATATGCCGGCAGTACTGGTGCTCTCCGCGCAGCTTCTCCGCTGCGCGTTCTGCATGCTGGCAGATGGCCTGACGCATGGCTTCATACGTTGTGACGCGTTCTCCGAAAGAACGGCTGCAGACAATCTGCTGTTTTGGCGGGGGGGCTTCTTCCAGCGAGATGCACGGCTCTCCGTTCAGTTCACGAACCGTTCTCTCCAGTACCACGTTGAAGTTTTTCCGGATGAAGGTCGGATTCGCGCGCGCCAGCTGCAGCGCAGTGGTGATACCCATTGTCCCCAGCGTCTTCGAAATTCTCCGGCCCACGCCCCAGATTTCTTCCACCGGCTGCAGTGACAGCAGTTTCTCCGTCCGGCGGGGATTGCCAGGAGTCAGAGCCAGCACGCCGCCAAATTGTGGCCATTCTTTTGAAGCCCACTGGGCTGACTTCGCCAGCGTTTTGGTGGGGCCCATACCGACACCGATGGTGAGTCCCGTACCGTTACCAACATGGACACGTAGTTGCCGGCCGAAGTCTTCAAAGTCAATGCAGCTGTTGATGCCCCGGATATCCAGAAACATTTCATCGATTGAATACTGTTCCACGCGCGGCGCCAGCTCTTCCAGATGTGTCATTACCCTGGCGGACATCGAGGCGTACAGCTCATAGTTGCTGGAGAACACGTGCAGCTTCTCGGGAAACTGTGCGTCCTTCAGCTGGAACCACGGTACGCCCATTTTGATACCAAGAAGTTTTGCTTCTTTTGAGCGGGCTATAACGCAGCCGTCATTGTTGCTCAGCACGACAACCGGTTTCCCCCGCAGGTCAGGGCGAAACACCTTCTCGCAGCTGGCATAGAATGAGTTGACGTCGGCCAGGGCAAACATCAGTCCGCTCCGCGCGTCTTATGGATAAACGCGGTCACCACACCAAAAATCTGCAGGGTCTCCGGGTCAGGGTGAAGGGCTGGGTAGGCCGGATTCATGGGCTGGAGTACCGGACGGGGCGTCAGCAGAAGCCGTTTGACGGTAAATTCTCCCTCCATTTCGGCGATGACAATGTCCCCGTGCACCGGCTTCTCTGCCTTGTCGACGACCATCAGGTCGCCTGAATTCAGGCCAATATCGGTCATCGAGTTGCCGATAGCCCGGACAAAATAGGTGGAGGCCCGGTGCCGGATGCAGTATTCGTTCAGGTCCAGCTCCGCTTCCGTATAATCTGCCGCCGGTGAAGGAAAACCGGCGGCGCAACGCTCGGTAAAAAGGGGGAGGGTCATGACCCCGGGTTCCAGGGAGGCAGCAATAAACTTCATCTTTAGCGTCTCATTAACTGTATTTATATACAGTAATTATTTTGCCACCTTTATTTTTTTGCAAGCCTCTTTACGCAGCGCCGGGCTAAGCCGCTGCTGTGGTTGCGAAAAAAAATGACTGGCTGTAAAAACGTGTGTCAGAGCGTGCGCTGCGCCGATATCGTGTAATATACAGATAATAAATAGGTTTTTACCTGAGGAGGTGTGTATGTCACCCGCGTTCAGAAACGTTCTTCGCTTTGCCGGCGTCCCCGTCGACAGCAGCGAACCGGTACGCAGGCAGTACGGCAGTCGCATGATTGGTATCGTGACGGTATGCCTGCTCCCGCTCCTGGTGTTCGACGTCCCGCTGTGGGTTTTCGTCCTCTCCCAGGTCATCTGGGGCGCGGGCGTGTATATCGGCCTCTCCGTGGCCGGAGATAAATCCCGGAATCGCTGATGCTTTGCCGCTGATTGTACGAAAAAAGCACAGGCGTGATGACGCCTGTCCTCCCACGCTTCTCCGCTGTCTGCCTTCAGGTTATCCACAATCTTAAACCCCGCGTTTGTGGACAGGTATGTCGATACTCCTCTTTCCCCTGATGTCGCTGAAGGCCTGCCACCCGCTGCCAGTGTCTCGCGTCCGGTCGGGTACGGGACGGGCGGCTTTTCCGCTCAGGCCCGGCGTCGTTGAGAGTGTACGCCAGTCCCTCGCCCTTTTAAGGAATGCCCTTCAAGCCGCTTTCGCGGCATATCCTTGCCGTCGAAAAGACTGACGGCTGCGGTATTCCACGGTCGGCCTGACCCGTGACCGGCCGCGATGAACAGGCAGCGTGCGGCAGGGAACGGTATCGCGGTGATACCTCCTGCCCCCTCTGACTACAGGAGTGCTGCCATGTCCAGATTCATTCTCGGGAACTGTATTGATGTGATGCGCGGGTTCCCCGACCGTGCCGTGGACCTTATTGTGACCGACCCGCCCTATTTAGTGGGCTTTAAAGACCGCTCAGGCCGTGCGATTGCCGGGGATGTGACGGACGAATGGCTGGCGCCGGCGACCCTTGAAATGTATCGCGTCCTTAAAAAAGACGCTCTGATGGTCAGTTTCTACGGCTGGAACCGGGTGGACCGATTTATGGCCGCGTGGAAAGCGGCGGGCTTCTACGCCGTGGGCCAGCTTGTGTTCACCAAAACATATGCTTCCAACCGCCGTAATGCGAAAGACCGTCGCGGATTCGTGAACTACTGCCATGAAGGGGCTTATGTGCTTGCCAAAGGCCGCCCGGTGCCGCCCCTCAGACCGCTGCCGGATGTGATGCCTTTCCCGTATACCGGCAACCCGCTGCACCCAAACCAGAAACCAGTGGAGGCGCTACAGCCGCTGATTGAGTCATTCAGCGCCCCGGGCGCGATTATCCTGGACCCGTTCGCCGGGAGTGCCTCGACCTGCGTCGCCGCATACCGCGCCGGACGCCGCTATATCGGCATTGAAATGCTGGCGCAGTACCACCGGGCCGGAGCCGAACGACTGGTCGCCATGCGCCGGGCCGTCAACACCCCTGCGGCGAACGATGAATGGCTTCCGGAGGCGGCGTGATGAACTACAGCGGACACGAAGCCCTGCGCCGCGATATGGCCGGGCTGGCGAACAATCTTTGCGACCTGAAAACCACCCTCAAAGTGCTGGAAGAGACGTATCACTACCGGCACGACGGACTGGCGGAGCGGCTTGCCGGTATCAGCCTGCGGCGTCTCAGCGTCCTGATGGATGAGGCATTCAATATCGCCCTGATGCTCGACGAAAGCTTTCTGGACTGAGGAGAGAACATGTACGGAACCCGTGAAGACCTTTGCCGGATGCTGAGTGAGCAATATCCCGCAGAAACAACGCTGAACCTGATTATCTGGTCCCCGGCGGATATCGAAGCGCTGGCCGACGGAATGGATTATACCGTTTCGGAGCTGGATATCTGGACGATTCTGGCACGTCTGGACGACATCCCGGAAGAACAGCGCCTTGAGTCGGGCGTATCTGCCAGTGCGGTGATGACGCTGATAGATGAGGTGAAAGCGGCCGCGACGGAAGTGAGGGTGCCGGCTGACCTGCTTGAAACCCTGCTGATGACCGCCGAACAGGCATTGTGGCACAGGGAATGGACCGCCCGGGATGGTAATCACCCGGTGCCGGAAAGTGTGAAGCGCCGCCTGGCTGATACAGCGAAAGTGCGCGCATTAATGAAAATCTGACAGCAGAACGCCCGCCACTCTGCGGGGCGATATCACGCGAACTGAGACGATAATGATGAAAAATGAAACCCTTAACGCCCTTATCCTGCGTCACGGCGACCGGATGCTGCGTCAGTCTGGCTGGCCCGACGCCATTGATATGGCGCCCGTCGCACCCGGAACCGTACCCGGCTGGCTCGCCGCCTGCGGCTCTCTCAGCGGTACGCAAATCCTCACGCTGACAGAGCAGCTTTGCCAGCCGCTGACGTATGGCCGGGCAGCGTTGTTGCTCGCCAGCGCCCGGCGGCTGGCGGGAACCCCGGCGCGTCTGCATCTCTTTCCGGTGTAGGCATATCCGCATCCGGAGCGGCTGGCTGACTGTCAGGTTATCCGCCTGCCTTACGCTCAGGAATGGCTGACGGCGGCAGAATGTGACGACCTGCTGGCCTTTCTGAAAGCCTCCCTCGCGCAGATAACGGAAATCGTGCGCCGGGATACGAAACGTATCGCTGCCGCGCTGGTGCCGTCCGCCGTCCCGCGCCTGATGGACCGACGCTTTGGTGACTGGCGGTTGCTGGCCGACGAGTATGAGCATGAAAACTGGCTGGACGCCGGCGAGACCGACAGGCTGGATCAGGTCCTCGATGCCATTCTGGTTCGCAGTGCGCGATTCTGCCCGGTTCTGCTGAGGCTGGTCAACGAGCGGGAGGAAAACATGGAGGGCGCAGGGGTTATCACCGACCTGCTGCGTTTTCCGGGCGATCCGGTTCGCCGCTGGCTTGATCGCCGCGTATTGCGGGACGTGGTGAGAGAGGCCCGCGGCGTCAACGCTCAGGTGTGACAGGCCGTTTCTGTGGGGGAGGGGAAACTCTCCCTTGTCTGCCTGCCGGTGCAGGAGGACCCGTGCGATAAGGATGTCCCCATGCCGGCTCCGCGTTTACCCGGCCCGGCCTCCGGGCCTCTGGGGTGAAAACCCGCCTCTGTTATCACCGTGTCGTGTGCGGGCTGTGCCGTGCCTTCACTTTAGCCCGGCCGCTGCAGATGCAAGGGTGCGCTGACGCCGTCATCCTCGCCCGGTCGCAGTGTTTTTAATGAGTCTCGTCGTTCTTCCCGTCGTTTTCTCGCTCAGATTTCGCTCCAAAACCGTCCAGACCGGCTTCGCGCTTTATCTGCGCTGCGGCCTCCGGTGTCGCCCCTGCATCTTCCGCTTTTCGCCGGGCTGTCGTGTCGGCACGGCACCGCCCGGTGTCGCAGTCCATGTGATTACGGAGGTTTTACCATGCAGTCTGTGAAAGCACGCCCCGTCCTGAATGTTGAAGAGTGTGACCGCCTGTCTTTTATGCCCTACATGTTCGGCAATGATTTTATGCTCGCTGAATTGCAGGTGTATGCACTGGCAAAAAAATGGATGCCCGAATATGAAGTCGAATTCTGGCACTTTATCCGGCTGCCTGAGGGCGGCGGTTACATGATGCCCGATTGTGGCCGCGTCCATATGGTCAGCACGGAAAGCTGGTTTGACCGCATTGTGAGCGCCGACGCGGCGGGCATTATTCTGACATCCCTGGCCGTTAACCGTCGTCTGGCGGCAAATCATGACAGCGGCAACCCGGCCCTGACTCACCTTTACATGCTGCGTGATGCCCAGCTCTGGAATCACATCACCCTTCACCCGGAATGCAACGCCATTTACGCCGCGCTGGACTGATTAACGACCGGGGCGGCCATGCCGCCCCGCAGGGAGACGAAAAAATGAATTCATCAATTACGGTTCCGGCTGTCTATGTGGGTACCTATCACCAGTACAACTGCGGCAGCATTTTCGGCAAATGGTTTGATTTAACCGATTTCGACGACGAAGACGCATTCTATGACGCCTGCCGGACGCTGCACGCCGGCGAGGAAGACCCCGAGCTGATGTTTCAGGATATCGAGGGCATTCCGTCACAGTTTGCCTCTGAATCCTCTGTTAAGTGGGCGTTTATTGAGGCCTTCCGGCAGGCGCAGGACGACGGGCGCCCCGCCGCGTTTGTGGCCTGGGCAGAGTATACCGGCGAGTGCGACTATGACGCCTTTGATGACGCGTACTACGGCGAAGCGGAAAGTGAG
This sequence comes from Klebsiella electrica, assembly GCF_006711645.1. Taxonomy (NCBI): domain Bacteria; kingdom Pseudomonadati; phylum Pseudomonadota; class Gammaproteobacteria; order Enterobacterales; family Enterobacteriaceae; genus Klebsiella; species Klebsiella electrica. The sequence goes on from NZ_CP041249.1 coordinate 7,902, forward strand.
GAAGATTTTGCTTATGGCTTTGTGGAGGACAACGGCCTGTTAAACGAGGTGCCCGAATCATTGCGCATGTATTTCGATTATGAGGCATACGCGCGGGATTTATTCAGCAGCGGGTATGTGCTCCATGACGGTTATGTCTTCAGAAACTGAATGATGTCCGGCGGGGAAGCCCGCCGGTTAAGGAAAATACGTATGAAACTTGCACCACAAAGCCGTGAGATCCTGCGCCAGTACAAAGCCCTGATAAATGCCCGCCGCCGGGATGCCGGGCAGCGGGAACTGACCACCGCCCAGGTAATGGACGAAATCTGCTATTACATGACCTGTCAGTGTGCCGTCTACATCGGCGGACACTTCATCTTACAGGGCGGTAAAGGACAGTAATCAGTAAGTTCGATGACAGGCGTCCGGGCCGGAGGGCGCCTGTCTGCCCGCGCCCAAAACCCTGGCAGGCTGCGCCTGCCGGAGAGAAACGTCGCCGCGCCTCCGGCGCCGCTCGCTCTCTTCTCCGTTCTCAGTCGCTGAAGTCTGTGAATGCGCGTATTATCCACAATAGCTTTCTGGAAAACGTTGCAGGTGCAGATTTGTCAAAATGGAATATCGCCTCATTCTCAAAAGACGAGCAGGATAAAGTCTCTGTCGATAAAGCGGCCGCCGCTGTTGCATGGCAGGAACGCATGAACAAGCCTGTTGTTCACGAACTCGTTGAACGGGAGCAGCCTGAACATCTGCGGGAATATTTCCGTGAACGGCTCCGGGTGCATCGTATCAACAGTCAGCAGCTGCCGCGCGCTAATGCGCCTGAATACCAGAAACCGGAAGACGGTGGCAGTGAGAGTAAACCTTAATTTCTATTACGCCCAGGGAGGGACTGCGATGCGTATGTCTGTTTTATTTGCTCTGACGTGTTTGTTCAGCGCGTTTAATCTTGTATTTATGCCATTCCATCCCGTCATGATGTTGTGGGCTTTCGGCCTCTCTGCCGCCTTCGTTATTGTCAATATAATTGCCGACAGACTGCGTCTGTGGTCCGGTATTGCATGGGGAATAGCTGCCGCCGTCATCGTCGTTTCTATGCTTAACGGTGCACAGCCCGATGAAGAAAACCGGGTGCTCATCAGTTCATTCGCCTGTCTCGTCTCAGCATGGTATGCCGGGGTTCAGTTCAGAAAAGAGAAGAGAGAGTCTCTGTCCTGACCGGTATTCTTTCTGTCTCTGTCTCTGTCTCTTCCTCTGCCTCTGACTCTGAATCTGACTCTGAATCTGAATCTGCTTCAGCTTCTGGCTTTGCCTCTTGCTGCTGTTGTTGATGTTGATGTTGCTGCTCTTCCTCTTCCTCTGTAAGCGCCTCGTGAAGGACGTGGGGTAAAAATTAGTTTACAGAGAGGGTGACGTTCCAGGGCAACAGATCTTTCACGCGGTTGGCAGGCCAGGTATTGATGACACTGATCACGTGGTGCAGCCAGGCCTCCGGCTCGATGCCGTTGAGTTTGCAGCTTCCGAGCAGGCTGTACATCACTGCCGCACTGTCACCACCACTATCAGAGCCGAAGAACATGTAGTTACGCCGTCCCAGCGCCACCACTCGAAGTGCGTTTTCGCACAGATTATTGTCGATCTCCACCCAGCCATTGCGGCAGTATTCGTTCAGTGCATCCCATTGTTTCAGCAGGTATGCGAACGCTTTCGCCGTATCTGAGTGACGCGACAGCGTGCCCATCTGCTGTTGTATCCAGTCGTACAGCGACTGCATCAGCGGAACACTTCTGGCTTTCCTGGCTGTCAGTCGCTCTTCTGCCGGACTACCGCGGATCTCCGATTCGATGGCGTACAGCGCCCCGATACGGTTCAGCGCCTCTGCTGTTACCGCCGTTGGATGGCGAACGTGAACATCGTGGAGCTTGCGTCGGGCATGTGCCATACAGGCCGCTTCGGTTACCCGCCCGCTTTCATAAAGAGCGTTGTAACCCGCGTAGGCATCGGCCTGCAGGATACCACTGTAGTCCGCCAGATGTTGCTGTGGATGGATACCTTTGCGGTCGGGAGAGTAGGAGAACCACACGGCAGCCGGCATGGTTGAGCCGGCGTTACGATCGTCACGAACATAGACCCACAGCCGCCCGGTACGGGTTTTACCCTGACCAGGCTCCAGTACACTCACCGGCGTGTCGTCTGCATGCACTTTACCCGGCATCAGCACATAGTGGTTCAGTTCATCATACAGCGGACGAAGTTGTTCTCCCATAATGTCAACCCAGCGCCCCATCGTATTGCGGCTCAGCTCCACGCCCTGCCGGGCGTAGATTTCCGACTGACGATACAGCGGCAGGTGTTCAGCGAACTTCGCCATGATAATGCGTGCCAGCAGAGCCGGACTGGCGTAACTGCGCTCGATGGGTTTTGGTGGCAGTGGTGCCTGCACGATGCAGTCGCACCGACTGCAGGCCAGTTTTGGGCGGACCGTTTCGATTACCCTGAACGCAGTGTTGATGATATCCAGCTGTTCAGAGATGCTTTCCCCCAGCGGTTTTAGTTTGCCGCTGCAGACCGGGCATTCGGTTTCTGCCGGGGAGATAACCCGCCTGTCACGGGGGAGTGTTACCGGAAGCGCTTTGCGGGCGGGAGTGTCTGATGTTTTTGATCCCGTATCTCCGGCCATTGAGGTGAGTTGCGACTGCGCCTCGCCAAGCCTGTTCTGGAGCTCGGTTATGCGCTTTTCTGCCTGCGCGATCTTCTTTTCTATCTTCTCGCGGTTTTTCTCGCTGCTGCGGCCGAACAACATTCTCTGCAGTTTAGCGACCAGCGCCCTGAGTGAGTCGATCTCGCGGGCATAGCCGGTTATTTCACCGGACAGACGGACGATAACCGCCTGCTGTGCGATCAGCAGGGCCTTCAGTTGCTCGATGTCGTCGGGGAGTGTGTTGTTCATTCCCCTGTTTTATCACGGGTTATATCCGTATACCAGGCCGTTCCGTCCGTTTTGGATGTTGCCACGCGATCCCCTCCAGAAGCATGGACAACTGGGCGGGTGTCAGATGCACTTTCCCGTCGCGGGTCACCGGCCACACGAAGCGGCCCTGCTCGAGGCGTTTGGCGAACAGGCACAACCCGTCACGATCGGCCCACAGTATTTTCACCATTTTGCCACTGCGGCCCCGGAAGACGAAGATATGCCCGGAGAACGGGTCATCTTTCAGCGTATTCTGCACCTTCGAAGCCAGCCCGTTGAAGCCACAACGCATATCTGTGACGCCAGCGATGATCCAGATTCTGGTACCGGTTGGCAGAGTTATCATCGGGCACCGCCTTTCATTTCGCGGATTAGCGCCCGTAACAGTTCCGGAGTGAGAGGGTCAAACAGTTTTACCACACCTGATTTAAGATGCAGCTCGCACCGTGGGACGTTTTCGGGATCGCACTCAGGGCACTCATCAGGCTTGTTACGCCAGAAGGGATTTGTAACTGGTCTGATCGGCTCTGGCGTATCAGTCAGTGCCACCGGGACAGGCATGCATTCCTGTATATCATCATCGCTCAGTAAGCCGTCCTCGTACTGGCTTTTCCATTTAAACAGCAGGTTATCATTGATATCGTGCTCTCTGGCGATCCGGGCAACAACAGCACCGGGTTGTAATGCCTGCTTAGCCAGACTGACCTTAAATTCACGGCTGTAGCTGGCTCGCCGTTCTTTTCGCCATTTTTCCTCGCTGATTTCAGGGCGAGTGGATTCATTTTTTCTGTTGGCATAAAGGATGGCGTCAAGCTGAGCGAATGAGACTGAATCGGGCAATGGCCATGCGATACCGGATGCAATAAAGCGCTGAAAAAGCGTATGTATTGTGGAATGACTGAGACCGAGGCGCTGAGCGATGGCCCGGATGGTCAGTTTATCTTCAAATCTTAAACGCAGGGCATCAGGCAAATAAGAACGGAAGCAGGGAATATCTTTTGTTGTCTGGGAATTCATCGTTCGTGTCCATCAAAATAGATGGGCGCGATTGTTGCCAGACAGGACAATTTTCACAAGACGTCGCAGATGGGGCGCTTACCTTCCTCTTCCTCTTCCTCTTCCTCATTTGCTTTTCACATAATCTGCCATCGGGCCACCTTCGGCTCCCGACCGCTGCGCGTCCGGTCGTCGAGCCACACTCCGCTAACCGCGAAAGGACGCGGTAAGCTCCGCCGAACCCGCCAGGCGGTTTCGGGCCTGCCGGCTAGTGTCTGATGTCTGACGTTAACGGCAGGCTTGCAGCATCCGTTCCGGATGCGCCGCCCTTTTACGCGCCGTCACCTGCGCTTTTCGCACCCCGGCAAACGGCCGCCGGGCTGTAAGGCGCAACGCCGTTTCGCGCCCGCGCGTTTCGTCGTTGCGGCGGGTTCCTGCTCATTCCTTGCCTGGTTTTTTCACCCCTTTGAGTCCTTTCGCCGGGGCTGAGACAAGCACAGTCGCTGTCAGCCGTCCAGGGTAAATGACACGCGGTAAACCGCGCCCTGGACATCTGCCATCGCCGGTGCTCGTTTACGCCCTTGCGGCGAACGGCTCTCAAACGGGTGAAGGTAACAACCAGGGGGAACAGAGCAGCAGGTCCCCGCAAAACGTCAAAACCGCGGCCCCGGCAACTCAACGGGTGACGGTTTTTAAAGGCAAAACAACAGAGTAAGGAGATTCATCATGGCAGCACGTGGCGTTAATAAAGTCATTCTGGTCGGACATCTGGGGCAGGACCCGGACGTGCGTTATATGCCCAACGGCGGCGCAGTGGCAAACCTGACGCTGGCCACGTCCGAAACATGGCGTGATAAGCAGACGGGAGAGATGCGCGAAAACACCGAATGGCACCGTGTTGTCATGTTCGGCAAGCTCGCGGAAGTGGCGGGCGAATACCTGCGTAAAGGCGCGCAGGTCTACATCGAGGGCCAGATGCGTACCCGTAGCTGGCAGGACGATACCGGCGCCACGCGCTACGTCACCGAGGTGCTGGTCGGGCAGAACGGCACCATGCAGATGCTCGGCGGTCGTCGTGGAACCGGTGAGCCTGAGAGTGCTGCGCCGCAGCAGCCCCCGCAGCCGCAGAGTCCTGCTGCCCCGGCTAAATCCCAGAAAGCGAAGGGCGGTAAAAAAGGCCGTCAGGATACCGCTCCGTCTCAGTTACCTCCCCAGCCGTTCCCGGACGATTACCCGCTGACCGATGACGATGCGCCCTTTTAAACCATGATGAGCACGCCCCGTTCAGGCGGGGCAGTTAAAGGAGAAACACATGGACCACAACGTTTTGTCCCCGCTTGAATCCCTGCCGGATGGCACCTTCACCCGCGAGCAGGCGCAGGCGGTCGCGGCGCAGTATCAGAATGTGGTGATTGAAGATGACCAGGGGACCCATTTTCGCCTTGTCGTCCGTCATCAGGATGACGGCAGCATGGTCTGGCGTGTCTGGAATTTTGAACCGGGCGGTGAGTTCCTGATGAACTGTTACATCCGGGACTACGGAGTACGTAAAACGCAATAAGCCGTAAGAGGTGCCGGGCAGATGGGTCTGCCCGGCAGACATTAACTAATATCGGAGAGAAATCAATTATGTCAGTGACCGAGTCTAAAACAAAAACCCCCGCGAAAACCAGCAAAAAAACGGTGAAACCTGCCGAATCCGTCGCCCTGAAAGCCGCGCTTGAGGTCGCACAGATTGAGATGGTGCCGCTGTCGGCGCTGGTCAAATCCCCGCTGAACGTCCGCATTATCCCGTATCCGCCGGAGAGTGTCCGGGAAATGGCTGACTCTATTCTTGCGGTCGGCCTGATCCAGAATCTGGTGGTTCACTCGCTGCCGGACGGCCTGTCGGGCGTAGCGGCAGGGGGGCGTCGTCTGGCGGCCCTCCAGCTTTTACTCAGCGAGCAGCGCATCGATGCCGGGCATCTGATCATCGTGAAGCGCGTCAGCGACGAACTGGCGGTGGTGGCTTCGATGGTCGAGAACAACAACCGGGTGGCGATGCACCCGGCAGAGCAGATCAGCGGTTTCCGCACGTTGTCTGAGCAGGGGAAGACCCCGGCACAGATTGGTGACCAGCTGGGGTACAGTTCGCGCCACGTCCAGCGCATGCTGAAGCTGGCCAGTCTTGCCCCGGAGCTTATCGCCCTGCTGGCAGAGAACAGGCTCGACGTGGAGCAGTGTCAGGCGCTCAGTCTGGAAAGTGACCCGGCGCGTCAGGTACAGGTGTATGAACAGGTGAAGGCTTCATACAGCAACGCTCCGGCCCATCTGCTGAAACGCGCCATCACGGACACCGAAATATCGGTTCGCGACGCCCGCTTTATGTTTGTCGGGCGCGAAGCGTATGAGGCCGCCGGGGGCGAAGTGCGCGAGGACCTGTTCAGCGCTCAGGAGGGCGACGGAACGGCAGACGGGGTGCTGGTCGGGCGTCTGGTGCAGGAAAAACTGGAGTCCGCCGCGCTGGCTGTTGAAATGCAGGAGGGCTGGTCATGGTCACTGGCACGGGAAGGGGCGGTGCGGAACTACGGTGACGACCGGGAACATTATCTGGTCCTGCCGGAGCCGGAGGGCGAACTCAGCGCTGACGAGCAGCAGCGTCTCGATACGCTGTACGCCACGCAGGAAGCCACTGAAACGTTTGAGGACGAAGCCGCCATTCAGGTGCTGATTGACGAGATTGAAGATGCGGCATCGATCCGGGCATGGACACCGGAGCAGAAAGCGGCCTGTGGCGTGGTGGTCAGCCTGAGTGACGGCGAGCTTTGCATTCAGCGCGGTGTGCAGAAGAAGGTGCAGGAGGCGGTCGCTGACGGGCAGGAAAGTACCGTCACTCAGGCTTCCATCCATGTGGTCGCCAGCAGCACCCCGGATGTGGCAGGGGGTATCAGCGTACCGCTCCTGAAAAAAATGTCGTCCGAGAGAACGCTGGCGGTGCAGGCGGAACTGGTGCGGCAGCCACAGAAAGCCGTGGCCCTGATGGTCTGGCGGCTGTGCAGCTGCGTGTTCCACTACTGTATCACCACCCGGCACCCGTTCGTGATGCGTCTTGAGGTCCACCACAGCAGTCTGACCAGCGAAGCCCCGACCGGAGAAAACGGCCAGGCATGGCAGTCTCTGATGCGGGAGAAAGCCCGTCTGGAAGCACTGCTCCCGGAGGGCTGGAAGAACGATTTCACCACCTTCTTTGCCCTCGACGGACAGACCCTGATGTCGCTGATGGCCTTCTGTACCGCCTGTTCCGTGGACGGCGTCCAGACCCGCGAACACGGGCATACCCGCCGCAGTGACCTTGACGGTGTCGAGGCGGCACTCGGGTTCCACCTGCGTGACTGGTGGCAGCCAACGGCGGATAACTTCCTCGGGTTACTCAGCAAAAATCAGATTGTGGCGGCGCTGAAAGACGCCGGACTGACCGGGGCCGCCTCGGATGCTGAAAAAATGAAGAAAGGCGATGCCGCCAGTCATGCCGAACAGTGGCTCTCCGGGACCCGATGGGTGCCGGGATGGATGCAGTCCCCGGATGCTGGAACGCCGGAAGAAGTAAACACCACGCCTGACACTGACGAACCCACCTCACACGCTGCCTGATAACGGAGACGCCGCCCTGCGGGGCGGCGATAAGGAGACGATGATGCGCAATACTATTACCCCCGAAGTCCTGAACACCATGATCCCACAGGAGTACGAAGACTGGCGCGAAGGAGGGGAGGATTTGCGCCGCGAACTGACCCATGCCGTGATGCGTGACCTGAACTGCCCGGATAACTGGGACATGAACGGGGAGTACCGCAGCGAGTTCGGGGGCTTTTTCCCGGTACAAATCCGCTTCACGCCGTCACATGGCAATTTCCATCTCGCCGTATGCAGTCCCGGCGATATCTCCCCGGCCTGGATGGTGGTGTTTGTCCCTGCCAGCGGTCGTCCGTTCTCGGTTATCAGCACTCTGTCTGACTGGTCGCCGGAAGCCATCAGCCACACGCTGAGTCTGGTCGCCCGGCTCGATGCTGATGGCTACAGTCAGGCCAGCATCATCAGCATGCTGGTCATGGAGGGCGCACAGTGAACGCATCAACAACGTCTCTGGTGACCCTGAAGCCAGCCCGACAGGCAGCGCTACAGGCGGTCCTGTCGGTGGAGGAATCCCGCCGTCTCGGTGCGCGTCTGCCCGCCATGCCACACGTGCGCACCTTTCTGCGTCTTCTGACCGGGAACAGCCGCATGAACACGACCGTGGCGCAGCGCATTCCCGGCCTCAACTGGGACCCGCAGCATCGCCTGAGCAGCCTCAAACAGGTGGAGGAGGCGCTTGATGAACTGATTGCCAGCCACGGGGAGTGCTGCCCGCTGCCGCTGCCGGTGGATGTTCAGGCTGAACTGTTCCCGGAGGTGCTGCACACCCGGACTGAACGCCGGTTGCAGCGCAGAAACATCGAGTTCACCCGCAGGATGCGCCGGGAAGAGCGGACGCTGGCACATCACTGGCGGCTGCGGCAGAACCTGCTGGGGCAGGCCGTCACGGAGCTGAACTTTCAGTCCCCGGAGACGGTCAGCAGCTGGTACCGCCGATGGGCCGAAGAGTTTGACGCGCGCGAGCTGGAGCCGGCTTTCTGGCACTGGCGGTCGCGGTTTGCCTCGCTGGCTTCCCTGGACTGGCTGCGTGACGCTGGTGAGCCGCTGTACGGGGTCATTCATGAAATCGGCTTCATTGTGAGTGACACCCCGGAGGCTGTGCGTCAGGCAGAGCGCTGGCAGGTGCCGAACAAGCTCACAGATCGGAGGCGGGGATGAGGTGGCGTTACTCCCTGCGCTGGAAATTACCCTCACCGTGTCCCGGTCCGCATGAACTGGCATCCGAAGTGGTGGAGGCCGGACAGCCTGCGCCCGAATCCATTATGTCGCTGTGGATAGCGGGTGCCGGGTATGCGGTGTGCGTGGATTTTCCCGATGAGCGGCAGATCAGGCGCTGGAGTGATGAGCGTAAAGCCGCCACACGCCGCCGGAATCTGGCGCGGCGGGTTAACCGAATAGCGCCTCTGTTTGCTGAGGAACTGATTGAGCGGGAGCTTGAGAGGCGACCAGACTATTTCTGGGGAAAATCTCAGACCTGAATCGGGTGAGGCCCGGTTCAGGCGCGCATCGATGTGGAGCCTGCAACGTCTGAAAGAAAAAAGCACAATCCCGGATAAAGAGAGGGGCGATGACGTGTATTAGTTCAAACTAGATCTGGCACTGTTACAGCACAGAGCTTAACCTGGACTGAAAGTCCGCTCAGTGCCAGAAGCGGACACAGTTCACAATATCGAGTTAATCATTGGAATGTTGATCGCTTCCATTGAAAAATTTCACATTATCCAATATATCAATGTTGAGGGCTTCTCTCTTACACCTCTAAAGGATAACTATCATGGGTCTTAAACCTGGTCCAAAACCAATTGCTAAATCGACAGGAAAACCGGATCAACGTCGACGTGATAATAAAGATACGCCTGGTAATACCCCGGGACTAAAGCCTAGTAAATCCACTGGGAAATAAAATATTCAGGGTATAGATGTCTTATTTATACCCTGATTACATACCCAGATTACTTAAGATGTTCCTGCAACCAGATGCGCGTACCTTCTGTTTCATATGCCTTTGCGCCATACCCTTTCGTAAGAAGGGACTCTGGTAAATACTCGTCAAATTTGTCTAAGTACTTTTCTGGAACATCTGCGGCAAGATCAAATGCAGATGGCAGGCCTGAAAACAGCATTTCTTTGAGCGCGTTCTGAACGGAAGCTACACTGGAGTTATCGATTTCTATAACACCAGAAAATGAATTTGCTTTAAAACCACAACGTATGAGTAAGGCTGTAATCGTATTCACAACTCTATCCCCCATCCAGGGAATTACATAACAGTGTTGCCCACTCGAAATAAAATACTCATTTTGCAGGTTATAACGCAGAAAGTTACTACAACCTTCCTCAAATAGGCTTCTGGCGGCATAATCGGCATAATCTACTCTCTCGCTACCTATTGCTATGCGGTAATCACCTTCCCTATAGATAGCGAGCATTTCCTGACGAACGGCATCATGAACAGACATTCCCCCCCCACTAAATTGTGGTGGCTGACCGCCTTTGGTCGCCTCTACATAGATAACTTTTTTCTCTGTCTCGATCTCTGTCACTCTCCAGCGCCGCCCACCGAAGATGATGTGTTGATCTGGTAGCAGTGGGGAGTCCACAGGCACTGTTCCAAGGGTTCTGTTTCCGGTGACAATGCGGAACTCTTCTGGTGTGTTGAACACGGCATAAAACGTGTAATGGTTAGTCAGTTTCTCCCCCTCTGCCCCAACAACCATTTCTCCACTAGCGAGTTGAGTGAGCAGGCCACATGCCCCCATATGTTTAAGCAGGCTTTTGAAATCGCCTATATCCACATTACGGAACGGGCCTGTTTGACATAGCTGTGACCAGAGTTGATCGGCACGAACTCCGCCCCATTGCGCGGTAATTGCAAGAATCTGGTGTAGCAGCGTGGAGTAATGCATCAGCCGGGAATCGGCAGGCTCAAACCATTGTTTAGAGATCATCAATCTGATCATTGCCATCGACTGGACCAAATGCAGCCGTAGGTGGTCAACGATACTGCTAGTCACAGTGAGCTCATTTTCTGTAATTAGCATTCTTAGAACTGATGGGGAGTCGCGTCGCCCAGAACGTCCCATACGCTGACGCAGACTGGAAACAGTATGCGGAGGCGTAACTTGGATAACCGACTTAACCTTACCTATATCAATTCCCAACTCAAGCGTCATTGTACAAACAGCTGTTGTGGGCAAATTTCCTTTCTGAAGACGAGTTTCAAGCGCTTCCCGTAATTCCTTGGCAAGGGAACCATGGTGGGGAAAGAATTCATTGGGAACAATATGTTCCTCACACATGTCGCTCAGCGTGGCAGCAATGCTTTCAGTCCGCTTTCGACTGTTTGCAAAGACCAAATGAGAATCGCCACGGCAAAGTCTAAAAATGTCAGCGCAAACGTCATGTTCAGCTGAACTCTGAAGTTCTTCTTCTTTTTGGAGCACTCGCTCCAGATAACCTTTGACCTGTACCTGAAGAGTGGCCTCGCTCTTACTATCTGTAACAATTACGCAGGGTAGTCGTTTGTCCGGGCGCAAAAGTTCGGGCACTTTCTCCAGTTCCCCCAGCGTGGCACTCAACGCAACGCGGGGAATTGGATTTACCTGGCGTCCTAGCACATGGTCAATTCTGTTGAGCAGAGAAAGCAGCTGTACACCACGCTCTGAGCCAAGGAAAGCATGAAACTCATCAATAACGATGTATGCGACTGACGAAAACGCCTGTTTGAGCCAGCTCATTGAATTTATGAGCAAAGACTCAAGTGACTCAGGTGTAATCAGTAAAATGCCAGCAGGGTTTGTCCGAGCCTTCTTCTTTTTGCTTTGTGGTACATCCCCGTGCCAGGGAGTCACTGGCATTTCCAATACATCTCCAAGGCTCTCAAGACGACGGTACTGATCGTTAATCAATGCCTTCAACGGACTGATATAGACGATGCCAAATCCATTAGTGAGATCTGCAACTGCCGAACAGGCAGGAAGAAAGAAAGCCTCTGTTTTACCCGCTGCTGTGCCTGCACTGATTAGCACGTCTCGATCACGGGCTAAAATTGCCGGGATAGAACTCTCCTGCAAGGGCCTTAATGTTGACCACCCCTGCTTGTAAATCCACTTACGGACGCGGGGATCGAGACTATCATAGGCACTGCTCATAATTTGAAGTTCGCCAGTCCGTCATCGTCATCGCTTTCCTCTATAATGGCGTCATCCATTTCGCTGGGCCTGTCCTCTTCAATCGCCACACCCTCGATTAGTGTTTGCCAGTTCATCGTTCTGTTTTGTTCCAACACAGCCAGCATGTCCAGGAAACCTTTTATGGTATTACGGGGGGTACGGAAGTAAGCGTCTCCAATGGTTTTACTACAGTGATGCAGAAATCCAGTCAGTGCCTCATCTGGAACCAGATAATTCTCTGGATCTCCGCCTGCATAAACATGACGAAGATTTCTCAGTAAAATATACAGTTCCTCAGGGGTGAGGCTGGCAAGATGCAAAGTGGGAGACGAGTAGTCAATCACACCTGCTTTTTGCGCGAACCGATTTTCCGCCAGACGCGACTGGAGCGCCTCATAGCTGTAAAGACCTTTGCGCGGATCGAAAAGGAACTCTGGCGTCCCCCCGAGGATAAAACCAATATTCTCGGCTGAGCCTTGCAGGCAGTCATTCAGGATCCGCAAAATCTGTTCGTAGTTCGCTGTTCTTGCTTGCGTATTATTCAGTTTAAAGAGGTTCACCATTTCGTCGAGGCTGATCAAAAGACCGGCATAGCCTGCCTGGCGGACAAAAAGGCCCATCAGCTTCAAAGAGTCATAGAATGAAGCGTCTGAGATAATAGTCCGAACGTCGAGATCGTTACGGGCATCAGTTTTAGTGGTGTACTCTCCCCGCAACCAGCGAATAGCATTGGATTTTAGTGTTTCGTTATCCTGCTCATGCCCGCGCCAGAATGAATCAATGACCTTCGCAAAGTCATATCCGCCGACCATATCTGATAGTGCTGCCAGGCGTTTATGAATAACTGATGAAACCTCGGAGCCGTCCTTGTCAGCTTCCTTCCTTGCCTCCGTAACGAATCTTTCAACAACGCTAAGTAACGCATTACCATCCGGCTTGTTTCTGGTGGACATGTTTTTCATAAGCTCAGAATAGAGATTACGAGCCTGACCTCCCGATGAGTGAATGCGTCTGTCAGGAGAAAGGTCTGCACTGATTGACACCAGCTTCTTCTCTAGCGCAATAGAGCGCACAACACTCAGAAAGAACGTTTTACCAGAACCATATTCACCGATGATAAGTCTGAAGCTTGCACCACCGTCAGCAATCCTCTCAATATCCTGGTGGAGAGCGGTGATCTCATTCACGCGGCCAACCTGGATATGCTGAATGCCTATCCTTGGCGTTACACCTGACTTAAGTGACTGAATAATAGCGTCGCGTTCTTTCACTCTTATACGTGTTACAGACATTCACTATCCCTCTAATTCTTTGGCAATTTCCAGGTCAACCCAGATATCATCATCGGCATCGTCCAGTACCGGAGCATCAACCACCGCATAGGACCAGTCATTAATCACCTCAAGCGCACCGCCGAGCATCAAATTCAAATTTCCGCACAATTCTGTCGCCTCTTTCCGGGACCACTGTTCTTTCTCCAGCAAACTGCGATAAAGCTGGCTATGTGCGGAGTCTAGCCCCCCCGCCTCCGTTAATGAGGCTGGAGCGCTTTCTGGCTCTTCCGGTTCTTCTTCGGTGAAAATTGTGTTCAGCAATTTACGAACATCATCCGTGGCAGATTCGTGGCGGGCAAGTACATTAGCATCCAGTGTGAACCCTACTGCTGGCTGATCAGTTGGTACAGACGAGACGAGATCATGTTCAGTTGCGGAATGCTGATGGATATTGCTCGAGACAGATGAGGGATCCAGCCCCAAAATTGAATAAATCTTCTCAAGCTGTTTGATTTCGGCAGGCGCTATTGTCCTATCCGAACAGGCAACACTAACGATAACTTTACCCACAGCAGCTTTTTCCGCGGCCCCCATCAACTCAATCCTGCTTTTCATTCCTGTCATATTGGCTGGGGTATGAAGTTGCCACGTTAAATACGCATGTAGAGAGCATTTTTCATCATCGGTGAAGCCAGTATTGTTGTTGATGGCATTCTCAAGCACTTTCTGTTCAGCTTGATCAAGAGAATCGTCAATCAAGGCGACCATCGCCCCTAATCTGAGCGTCATTACTGCTGAGATAAATTCAGAAGAAGGTGAGAAGCGTCCACCTTCGGCGGCAGGGAATAGAACAAGTGTCCCATCAACATCCGCCTTCACATGGTGATAATACGGGTCAGGTGCCAGACCGTAACCCATCTTCAGAGCAAAGGCCTGCATCAAATCGGCCTCTTTTTTATTGATTTTATTGGGGCAACTGGCATTCATATGTGCCCAAAAATCAGCAACTGAGACTAATCCCTCCTTGACGAGGATCGCCTCATCAGCCCAGCGTTTGAATGAGCTTAATATTTTTTCTGCGCTTTCATTAACGATCTCTGAAGGGAGCAACATTATTGCAGCCGTATCATTGACTGACGTACCTTTCCTACCAAGGTAGCGACTATAAGCATCAAGTTCATCCGTACATATGTCGGCAAGAGTCATAATTTTCTGGACAGGGCTCTTCAACGCACTTGGATCAGGCAGGTCGGGAACAGGAAGTCGAACACCTCGCAAACTAGGACTTGCTGGTGTGTAATCTAACCTTAGGCGCGTTTTATTCGCCTTAACGACCATCCCTTCACCATATTTGAGGGTGTAACGCCGTTTGAAAAGCGCAGCAAACTCTTTAGCACAGCGGCGAGCCGGGGTACGCAGCGAATACTCGGTGTGGTTTATTACCCAGTTCAACGCCAGTTCAGCTGATACAGGCACTCCTTCATGTACAGTTTTTGCCAGAGCCAGCTTAAATTGCATGCTATTGCTGAAACCTGAATTGCTATCGTGCTCAGTGGCTAAGCCCATGTTCGTGCGCAGAATAGACATGGCTTCGAGTAACTGGGCCGAATATCCACGGAATGATCGATTCTCAATGAATACCGATCTTAACCGAGCGACTTCATTGAACAGATTACGGAACTCAGCATCAGGGAATTTTGGGTCAGTGGAATCTACGAGCGCTTTTCTTTCCAGGCCGTAGAGGTAGATAAAAACATAGCCGATAGGACACGATGGATCAGACCTATCGCTGGCGAGCCAACTGACATACGCACCGCGTGCTTCTGGGGAAAGAGAGGAAAAACTGGGCCAGTATCCTAATGAACTGTCCTCGTAAAGATAAGGAGTAGGTTTTATCTTACATGTGTCATCAATTAATGATGCCTCATTTCCATCGTCATAATAGCCGCCTGATTCCTGACCGGAGGGCTTCATACGTTGCCCCAAGTAAATGTGGCCACCGCTAATTGCTACACCAGCTACAGTTATCATCTCACCCGGGAGTACCCATCGAGCCAGTGCACCTGCTGACTTTGAGGTGTTCCGGTTATGATTGGTTGTCACCCGAAGTTCAACACCCCGGCCACCGCTCAATGTAAAAGTTGCAAGGTTATCGTCTTCACTATCATCGTTTCGCACAACCGCCTCTTTATTCTTGATGTCGGCGAGCCACTCTTTTGGCGGTGCTTTCACGGGGCTTGAAGCATAAGACTTTGGAGATTTACGTTTTTTCTTTCTAAAAAACAACAAGTAAATTACTAAAATCGCAGCCAGAAACTTCAATAACTCCATGATATATAACCTTAAAATCATTCCCCATTCACATTTGAAATGTGGTGGGGAATGCATGGCAAGTGGATTAATCTCAAAATAATACTTCTAAATTGCGGGGGTTAAAAGCAAATGACAATTAAAATTAAGTTATTGATTTTAATGTTAAATATTTTAATAATGTATTTAACCAGCAGTGAAAATTAAAGGTTTTAAAACCTGTTAGGCCATTTTCCTCTAAATGATGTTGTACTACTGCTACGTTAATATGCGAGCAAATGTAGTGCGGATGCACATCTGCCCCTTTTATCATGATACTTACCTATTCGCTGAGAATGTCGGCAACTTTATAGCAGGGAAGTTTTTAGAGATTATACCATCTCGAACTTCCGTTTATCGCTCAAAGCAGACTGTCAGATTTGATTGTGTGCTGCCAGTGAAAACCGTCAGATCAGGTTTGGGCTAATACAGGTGACGCGCTCCTCTTTATCCTGTCACTGCATTATCGACCTTAAATCCTTTGTCTCCCTGATACGGTTTTCTGACAGGGTGAGTATCTCCTCCTGCTGCTTTCTCTCTTCTTCCGTTTCTTTCTGACTGGCGAGGCCCGGCGACACCTTCGGCTCCCGACCGCTGCGCGTCCGGTCGTCGAGCCATACTCCGCTAACCGCGAAAGGATGCGGTAAGCTCCGCCGAACCCGCCAGGCGGTTTCGGGCCTGCCGGCTGGTGTCTGATGTCTGATGTCTGATGTCTGACGTCAACGGCAGGCTTGCAGCATCCCTGTCAGGATGCGCCGCCCTTTTACGCGCCGTGGCCTGCGCTTTTCGCACCCCGGCAAACGGCCGCCGGGCTGTAAGGGGCAACGCCGTTTCGCTCGTCGCGCCCCGTCGTTGCCGGGGTGCCTGCCCTGGTGTTCCGTGCGCCCTTTCACCGTTTAAGACCCTTCGCCCGGGAATATCCCGCCACAAACCGCCTGGCTGTCCAGTACCGCTGATGCTCTCCGGCGACATTTTTTGCCGAAAACCCGACAAATAATGTCGCCTCCGTACCGGACATCTGCACCGGCCCGTGTCTGTTCTTTCCCGTTGCGGCGAAGGTTCTCAAACGGGTGAGGTTCACAACCCGGAAACAACCGGCAGGCACCCCACGAAACGTCAACACCGCGACGAATGAAACTCAACGGGTGATGTTCTTTAAAAATCAGGAGGAAAAAATGCAGACACAGGCGATGCGTGTTTATCAGATCACCTTTACCGGACGCGACGCAAAAGGCGTTATTCCGATGTTTACCCGCGTGAAAGCCATGACCGGAAAGGGTGCGATTAAGGCGTTTATTGAGCGTTACAAACCTGTTCAGGGCTGGTTTCTGGGCGATCCCGAAGACATTACCGACAACGTGCAAAAGGAGGCAGAAGAAGCAGAGAGCAAAACGCAGAGATGAAAAAAGCCGGGTAAACCCGGCTTGTTCCACGCCGCAGAAATCGCAGCAACGATTTTTTGCGGCTTCATTAACTACCAAAGGAAGTTAACTCAATGATCCTTTCTATTGTTTCACCGTCTGACGGCGCTGTAAAGCCCCGCCGTCATTCACGCATCCCCCGCGTCGATATTCCCGCGCCGGAAATTGACCCCACGCTCAGGGCATTCGGGCGGCATATCGCAAAAAGCATACGAAAGGGGCGTGGTGTTCACATCCCCGCGATGAAAAACGCCGATTTTGGTCAGGTGCTCCGCACCCTCGAACTGACACGCGCCTTTAACTAACCAGGTGAGCCGCTCCGAAAGGGGCGGCAACAGCAGCAGGAGGACATCATGAATCACACCACCACACAGGCGGTCAGCGTCGACATTACCCCCCATAGCGGCGCGGGAGAGGTCATCCCGTCTTTGCCCGTCGAGCGCATTGTGGCGCAGCGAAACAGCGGCGTGACGGCGTTTCTGGAAGCCATAAGGCTGCTGCGCGAGGCGCAGAAACTCATTTTTGAAGCATCCGGGCGAGGGTGGATCTCCGGCATGACCGACATCATCGAACGCAGCCTGTCAGCCGACCGCAGCACCACGCGGGAAGCCGCCTTAAAACGCAGTATCTGCCGTTATGCCGATCGCGACATCTGGACGCGCCTGATGAATGACACGGGCATGTTTACGCTGATGAGCGAGGCGCAGCGCAAGGAGTGGGACACGCAGCTCTACAGCGACGACTGCCCCGAAATTACACTCGACAACGTGATCGCCACGTTCCGGGCGCTTAACGCCAGCAAGGGAGAAACGTTTGAGCAGGGCGTGATCGACGTGTTCCGCAACCTCTCATGGGACTATAAAACGCATAACCCGTGCCTGCTGGGAAAGAAAATTATCATTGATGGTGTCCTGGACAATCATCGCGGGCTGTATTTTTCTGTGCGCACGTATGCACAGAACCGCATCGATGACCTTGCCCGCCCGTTCTGGTTACTCGACGGAAAGACCATACCCGACAATCGCGTCTCAGAGGGGGCAAACCTGAGCGCGTTTATCAGCCAGGGCGGCGCGGCGAGTGTGGGCGAGGTGTTCACGTGTGAGTATTTCACGGTACGCACATACAAAAAAGGCTCCGCGCACGTCACCTTTACACGGCCTGACCTGGTGGAGAAGGTGAACGACATTATCGCGCGGCACTATCCGGGGGCGCTGCCGCCGGTGGTCTGATGCACTGGCGGGGGATTCGCTCCCCCGTCACTGTCTGACCGTCCGCCGAAAACCTGCCTGCGGCGCGTGACATGGCTGCGCTGACGCGCCGCCACGGCCACTCTGTCACAGGACAGGTATTCCTGTTTCGGGCTGACTCTGGCTGTTCTGCTGATATCTTCCCCTGTTCCATTCTCTCTTCTGCTGTTTCTTTCTGACAGGCCAGACCCGGGGACACCTTCGGCTCCCGACCGCTGCGCGTCCGGTCGTCGAGCCACACTCCGCTAACCGCGAAATGACGCGGTAAGCTCCGCCGAACCCGCCAGGCGGTTTCGGGCTATCGCTAGTGTCTGATGTCTGACGTCAACGGCAGGCTTGCAGCATCCTTGTCAGGATGCGCCGCCCTTTTACGCGCCGTGGCCTGCGCTCCCTGCATCCCGGCAAACGGCCGCCGGGCTGTAAGGGGCAACGCCGTTTCGCTGCCGCTTCTCCGACGTTGCGGCGGGTTCCTGCTCTTTCCTTACCTGGTGCCGTTTCACCCCTTTGAGTCCATTCGCCGGGGCTGAGACAAGCACAGTCGCTGTCAGCCGTCCAGGGTAAATGGCACGCGGTAAACCGCGCCCTGGACATCTGACAGCGACGGTGCTCGTTTACGCCCTTGCGGCGAACGGCTCTCAAACGGGTGAAGGTAACAACCAGGGGAACAGAGCAGCAGGTCCCCGCAAAACGTCAAAACCGCGGCCCGGCAACTCAACGGGTGATGGTTTTAAAACCTGAAAGTCAGAAAAAGGAAAACACTCATGAATACCCGCCTCGTTCATTCCAAATCGTCCGTTCTGCGTACTAATGGCTTTGTGCGCAATATCCACGCCGCTAACCCGTTCGATGTTATCCGCGCCGATGTGGTGCTGGCGCGCATCGAGAAAGAGGCAGGGCGCTGCTGCGGGCTGCACTACGAGCTGTATCAGGCGCGCGTGCTGGGCGATGCGCTGGATTATCTGGACGCGCTGCCGCTGAAAGACCGCCCGGTGTTGATGGGCGCGGCGGCAAAACGCGGGTATCTGCTGACAATAGCCGAGGAAGAGCACGCGCAGGAAGCCCGTGATGTGCTGATGAGTGAACTGGCGGCAAACGAGTAGACAAACACGGGTGGCGGCATGTTGCTGCCACCTCTTACCCCCGAAGGAGAAAATCATGCACTTACACCTCACCGAATCCTCAGCCCGTCCGGGAATGCAGGCCACCGCCGAAGCTGAGCGCGAGTACTGGCTGAGTCGCCAGAAAGCGGCGGTGAAAGCGCCCGCTGAAATCGACGTTCACGCCTTCCACGACGCGCTGGGCCTGATGTACCCGCTCAACTGGTCAACGAGTGATAACGGCGTCTGGGAGACGTTCATGCTGCAGGAGATGGTCTGCGGTGACGTGACAGAGATTTATGCCCGCTGCGGAGCCAGATATTTCCGGCTGCGGGATGTGTGCAACCTGAGCCATGCGAAGATTAAGACGCGCATTAAGGAGGAATTTAACCTGACGCTGAAATGAAAAAAGCAGGCTTACGCCTGCCCTTTCACGCCGGATTTTAACGCCTCAGAAACGATGAATCTGGCTTATCAAAATTTACAGAGGAAAAATCTATGAATTTCGACCCGCAAATCGTCGCACAGGCGAACGCGTTTGTAAATGCCCTGCGCTGTGGTAAACGCGCCCGAGTTCCGGCCCTGAAGCTGGAGTACTGGCAGCAGTTTATGACTGTGGTTTACGCTGGCCTCGGCCTCGCGTGATGTGAAACACGCCGCCCCTTTGGGGCGGCATTACCTGAGATAACGTCATGTCACAGCTGAGTTTTGCCGATTTTTTTAACATGGCCAGAGAAACCGCAGACAATCCCCCTGTGATTCAGGTCAGGCCGCAGGTCGTGGAAGTAGTGCCTTCTGTTCAGCGAATGATGAGTGAGCAGCACAGCCGGAGCCGCTTTATCCGCGTGTTTAAATCCACGGGCCACCACCTGGGACGCTGGGAAGTGTTCAGTGATTTTCTGTCACTTGCCGCCAGTGAACTGGATATGGCCCGCATCAGAACGCCGGAGAGTATGGCGCACTGCCGGAAAATTTGTGCGCGATACGATGCGTCAGATATCGCGAACATGCAGGAGATGTTCTGCCTGATGGTATGCGCCCTTGAAGCGAAATTTCATGATTTTCTCGGGGCCATTTTCATGGCGCTTGAACTCGGTGATAACTTTCGCGGGCAATATTTTACCCCGTATTCGGTCCAGTGCCTGATGGCGCGGATGCTGATGCCGGGCGTCAGGGACACTATCCGCCGGGAAGGAATAGCAACGGTCAGCGACCCGGCCTGTGGTGCCGCCGGGATGCTGATTGCGTATGCGGAGTGCCTGCTTGAAGCGGATATCAACCCTTCCATGCACATGTTTGGCAGCTGCATCGATATCGATCCGGTGGCGGCGGATATGGCCTTCATCCAGCTTTCTCTGCTGGGTATTGCCGCCGAAGTGGTTACGGGCAACACCCTGACGATGCAGTTCCGGCGGGTAAGATACACTCCCGTGTACTATCTCAATGACTTTGAAAAACGGCTGGCTGACCTGAACCGGTTCAGGGCGATGCGGGACTTTATACGCGGGATACAGGAGGCTGCGTAAATAACCGGAAGGGCAGGGGATAACCTGCCCGACTGCGGAAAAAAGGCCGCGCACCTGCGGTGCAGACTAATACCGGCTGCGCTACACGCCGCCCGCATTAGTCCGTCGCGGGTTTCTCTCTTCAGTATTATTTATTTGTCACTGTTATATTTCATCCGGCATCCTGCTGTTTATCTCTTCTGGTATTTATCCTTTGCACTGAAAATAATAAATACTGGTCCGGGCGTCGTCCCTGCGGGACACGGCTGTCGTGAACAGAGCCAGCAAGCTGTCTCTGCCCTGTCGGGCTTCCATCCTGACGCAAATTCAGAATCGCGCTTGCTGCATCCTTATCAGGATGCGCCGCTTTCACCGTGGCGATAAATACACGCCACTCTGATGGCCGGAACGTGAATTCGATAAAGACCGAATTGACGCTCCGGGTTGTGTGCATGCTCAGCCCCGCGCTATATCGCCCGACATCACCTTTTCGCGGAGGGCGGCTTTTAGCATCCGCCGTGGTAAAAATAAAGGGGTGTATAAACGCTCCGCGCCCCTTTATTTTCTCCCCGTCGGCTGCAAATTGCCCTTTGCCGCTCAGTGATGAAGTCGAACGATTTAATAATCCGCAAAGGAGAGATTCAGCATGCACACAATGAACGTCAACACCAACGTCAACACCGCCACTCGTGAATCAGACGAACAATTTAAAACAGACAAATATCTGCGTTATGCCGTCACCGATGGCGATGAACGTCTGGATTTTATCCCGGCCCTCTTTTTTACACCGTCAGCCGATAATATGGCAGCGAGCTGGTTACGCCAGCATTCGGATTATGATGGCGGATTCTGGTCTTACTGGATTATTCCGCAGGGTGTCGGCGGGAATATTACACCGAACCGCATTCAGTTCATCACCACGCAGACCGGGTACATTGCGCCGGAAGGAAAACAGTCTTACAGGATGCGCATCCCCGGAAATTATTTTGACGGTGATGTCAGCGCCGATGCAGCAGGAATTATTGCCACGCTGACGATAATGAACTGGCTGTCGTGGCAGGTGGCGGATATGGGGCCGGAATATGCCCGCGTCTGTAAACATCTGGTTTCCCGTCAGGATGCGCTGAAAGATTATATCAGCATTATTCATCATCCCGAACGGCATTTAATCTGGCGGGCGATTGATTAATCATACATCTGAAAAAAAGACCTCATTCATGAGGTCTTTCGTTTTTAACAGCCCGGGATTGTCCCGCGTTTTTATTTGCCTTGATGGCCCGATAGACAGCTTCAATCTTTCTCGCATATGCCAGTCGCCGCATCGCCTGTCTGTCCGTTCTGCGGAATCCCGCGTTGTAGGCACCGACCGCCTCCCAGCTGACGCCCCACTTCTTAAACGCCAGCGCCAGATAATACGCACCGGTATAAATATTCAGGCAGGCATCCGTCAGAAGATGTTCCGGTTTAATACCGAACTCCGATAACCGGGCATGGTGCTGCGAATCGATTTGCATCAGTCCGGCACCGTATCCTGTTCCGGGATTTTTTCCGACAGCATCCACCACCCATTTCGATTCCTGCCATGAAATAGCCCGGAGCAGATCCGGATCAATCCGGTAATCCCGTCCCGCCAGATCAAAACAATCCGTGGCCCATGCATGCGTGGATATTAATAGCAGGGCAGCAAACGCCAGTTTTTTTCTCAAAAGACTCCCTCCGGGCCGATTCCTGTAAATACGTTAACCCAGACCAGAACCAGACTCAACAAATATGCACTCCTCACCACAAAATCACCACACACTACGCAAAATTGAAATTTTGCAGATTTGTATTTTAGAACATGCAGTTATGAAAATAATAATGTGCAGTACATTATTTTAATGTGTAAAAGCGATTCGTATACGAATCTAAGGAGAGTCGTTAGTGAATTGCTCGCGATTCGGTAGAGACTATTTTTTTGAAAAACATTTATTTGCAAGCACCATGAATCTATATTAGATTCGTCAAAGAATGGATGGTGATTCGTGATGGGAGTCGTCATTTTATTGTGGTGAATCTAGTTGTGAATCGCACGAAAATGCATGGTTTTAGAATTAAGGTATTTGATTTGCATGTGAAGGTAAATAAGAGGGGATATGGCGAAAATCCAGGTTTACGTTAATGACAATGTTTCAGAAAAAATCAATGCGATTGCAGTTCAGAGACGTGCGGAAGGGGCTAAAGAGAAAGATATTAGCTATTCCAGTATTGCATCTATGTTGCTTGAGCTTGGTTTGCGTGTCTATGAAGCCCAGTTGGAACGAAAAGAATCAGGGTTTAATCAGATGGCGTTCAACAGAGCTCTGCTTGAAAGCATGGTAAAAACACAGTTTACGGTAAATAAAGTTCTGGGGATAGAATGTCTGAGTCCTCATGTTAAAGATGATCCCAGGTGGCAATGGAAGGGTATGGTTCAAAATATCCAGGATGATGTTCAGGAAGTTATGCACACATTCTTTCCTGATGCGCAGGAGGAAGCGGAGTAATAGCATCAGAATTTTCGTATAGAGTGTCTTGTTGAATTGAATTTGAGTTTTCTTTATTTAAAGTGAACGATTATTCTTTTCTTCTTTAATTATTCAGGATAAAGATCTGGCTTTATTGGATGACTTTATAGGTGCAGGGTTTTATAATTTATAGGCAGTTTAAAATTTGAGAAACATTGGTGTAGAGAGATAGACCCTCTCTACACCAACTATCCATAGAAACCTTCTAAGGAGGCACCTATGTGTGCGATGGATCGTAGTGGTGATGACACCTTAAGTCAATCGGTAAGGGATGCTCTTTCTCACATAAAAGCACTGTATCATGCTTCTCCAGTATCCGTTTGTGTCAGAAATGACCGCCATGAAACGGTATATTCTAATGATTCATTTCAGCAAGTTTATGATTTTTTCCAGACTGAAACTGATAATACTTTATTTGATGTAGGTGAAGTTAAGTTAGAGTACGTTCTCTCTCAATTTGAATTTGATTGCATGTCTTTAGGTAAAGGTTGTGTGTTATGTAAAAACTTCTCTTGCGGCAAATACAATTTCCAGGTGCGCATGGAATGTATCTTTATTGAAGGTGAGTGTATCTATGTTTTGTGGCAAATTAATTTGTTAATTCAGATTCCTCTATCGAACAAATTGGTTAAATCAAAAACTCAATTGAAAGATGATATCGATTTTGAGGTGGTGATTTCAAAAATCCCCACTAGAAATCTAGAGTCATTATCATTTTCTATCTTAGGGTTTACATATATGGAAGCTGCAGTCTATGTGGAACTTCCAGCTTCAACTGTAAGGAAAAGGGTTGAAAAATCTCGGGAGATAATTAAAGAGGTCTTCCCATCCTATGAAATTTTCATTAAGTACATATATAAAACTAAAAGAATATTTTTCTTTGTGGATTATGTTTCCGAAAAAATAAGTGTTAAAAAAGTGTAAATAAAAGAGGGGAGTTTCTACCCTTCCATTCATATGGGTATCTGTGTAATGATTTGTCTAACAGATTTCTTGACGGAGAATTTCATGTCAAACAGATATCCCAGTAACGGAAACAAAACTCTTGTTTCCGTTTACCTTGATGATGCCACTCATGATGTTTTAGTTAGTGCCAAGAATCGGAGTGGCAGAACTAAATCAACTGAAGTAGCGATGCGTCTTAAAGATCATCTCAGACGCTTCCCAAACTATATTTTTTCTGAGCAACTCGATGAAGGAGGTAAGTAACAAACTAATTGATTATGAGCAGATGTGGATTTTTTAACTAACGTATACATTCTCTTTAAAGGAAATAAATATGAATGCTGTATTAAGTGTTCAGGGAAATGCTTTCTCTGAAGAAACCAAACCGTCTTTTCTGCCACGCGTTTTCAATAAAAAGACAGCGCTGAAAGTGACCAAGGCTGCGCTGCCGTTGGCAGTTCTGGCATCGTTCTTCCCGGACGTTGCTATGGCCACCACCACCGCAACAGACCTGATGAAATCCGGTGATACCACCGTGAAAGGCACCTTCGGCAAGTCTTCCAGCGTGGTCAAATGGGTTGTTCTGGCTGAAGTTATCGCGGGCGGCATCATGTATATGATGACCAAAAACGTGAAGTTCCTGTTTGGCTTCGCCATCATTTCGACCTTTATTACCGTCGGTATGTCGGTCGCAGGTTACTAACAGGATAAAGGTGATGACGGGAGACGAATTAAAGAAATACCGTTTCCCGGAAACACTGACAAACCAGTCCCGCTGGTTTGGTTTATATCTCGATGAGCTTATCCCGGCCGTCATTTGCCTCGGCTGGGGTTTCTGGACCAGTAAGTTCCTCTTTGGTATAGCTGCAGCGGTACTGGTTTTCTGGGGTATTAAGAAACTCAAAAAAGGGCGGGGCAGTACCTGGTTGCGCGACCTTATTTACTGGTATCTGCCGACATCCCTTCTTAAAGGATTTTTTCACGATATCCCGGACTCCTGTTTCCGGCAGTGGATTAAATAAAACAGTGGGGAATAACACATGGAACATGGCGCCCGACTCAGCACCTCGCGTGTCATTGCGCTGGGATATATCTGTATGGGGACAGTCCTTCTTCTCAGTCTGTCTACCAATATCATTCTGGGGATTAATAACTACCGCCTTCAGAACGAACAGAAGGTGGCGGTTACTCCCATGCTGTTCAATGCGCCTTTCGCTGTTTCTCAGAATCAGGCGGACGCTTCTTATCTTGAACAACTGGGCATGAGCTTTATTGCATTACGTCTGAATGTCACGCCGGAAACGGTCGACGCCCAGCATCAACAACTGCTCCGGTATGTATTACCTGCCTCACAGAACAGTCTTAAGGTCCAGCTGGCTGAAGATGCGAAGCGGATAAAAGACAATAACGTGAACTCCACTTTTTATATGACGTCTGTTCGTGCGTATCCGGCAGAAAATCGGGTGGATTACCGTGGAGAACTGAAAACCTGGATAGGGGATTCTGCGCCCTACAGTGAAATTAAAAGTTACGTCCTGCAGTTTAATCGTGTTGATGGTGTCAGCTGGCTGGCGCGTTTTGGAGAAATAAATAATGAAAAAAATTAACCCGTTATTTATCTCCGGTTGCCTGTTTTTTTCGCTACCTGCGATATCGGCTACCCTCAGCGGTACGCTGGCTCCGACTGTTGTACCCCTGGCCAACGGCGGACAGGCAAACATCGCTGTCAGCAACACAGACCCAAACCTCTTCACGGTACCAGGAGACCGGATCACCGCCATTAACAGTCTGGATGGCGGGCTGACGAACCAGGAGCAGACCGACAGTGGCGGTGCGATCCTTGCTACGGTCAGCAAGAAACCATTCACGTTTATTGTGGAAACAGAGCGCGGCCTCAACTTTTCTGTCCGTGCGGTGCCGCGTGCCGGAGTGGGCCGGACTATCCAGCTGGTATCCGAGCTCACTGGCACGCCCGGGCCGGCTAAATCATGGGAGGAATCCAACCCGTATGAAAGCGTTCTTGTTTCGCTGAACCGCGCTGTTCGCCAGGGTCAGATCCCTGATGAATACCAGTCCATCCCTGTCACATCAGAAGTGTTATCCGTGCCTGCCGGCCTTCGCGCCACGGCGGCCCGGGTCTGGACCGGTCACCATCTTAAAGTTGTTCTGTACAACGTTGAAAATGTAACGCTGTCGGCGCGAAACATCCGGGAAAGCGATTTCTGGCAGGCGGGAACGCGCGCCATCATGCTCAGTGGCTCCGCGAGTCAGCTGGTTGGCGGTGGTCGCATGCAGGTCTGGATCACCACGGCAGAGGAGTCACGTTGATGGCCAACTTTAATACGCTAATCAAACGTAAACAGTATCTCTGGCTGGTCCTCATTCTTGTCGGTGGTGCATGTGCGATTGCTGGCGGGATGTATCTGTCCGATCTGAATCTGAGTTCAGAAGAAGAAGCCCCCGTACAGGGTGAACCGGCGCCGGACATGACCGGGGTGGTGGACAGCCAGTTCAACAGTAAGGTGGAGCAACATGCGACCACGGAAATGCAGGCCACTGCAGCAGATCTGAATAAGCGCTTTGGCGCCCTGCAGGGGGAAGTGGATTTGCTCAGTAAAGCGCGCAGCGCAGACCAGATCCGTATCGACAAACTCAGCAATGAAAATGTGGCCATGCAGGAGCAACTGAAGACGCTGGGCGTGAAACCGGCCGTGTCTGGCGGCGAGCCTGCGCCTTCGCCACCCTCGCCGCCGCCGGGACCGGAAGGGGAGCCGCAGCCGGCAAATTTCCCCGCGCAGTCTGGTGGTGCAGTCCCTCCGCCAACAGCGTTCTATCCTGGCAATGGCACCGTGCAGGCTCCACAGGTTAGCTATCAGTCCGTACCGGTACCGAACCAGATACAGCGCAAAACGTTCAGCTATGACCGCGGTAAGAAAACGAAGTCACTGCCCTACATTCCGTCAGGCAGCTTTGCCAAAAGCAAGCTGATCGAAGGTGCTGATGCCAACGCTTCCGTTACCGGGAATGAATCAACCGTACCGATGTCGCTGAGAATTATTGGGCATGTGGAAATGCCGAACAGCAAAACCTATGACCTGACAGGTTGCTTTGTCGGCCTCGAAGCCTGGGGGGACGTATCGAGTGAGCGCGCCATCGTTCGCACCCGCAATATCAGCTGTATCAAAGGCGACAAAACTATCGACCAGCCGATAGCCGGGCACGTCTCCTTCATGGGCAAGAATGGCATAAAAGGGGAAGTGGTGATGCGTAACGGAAAAATCCTCGGCTGGGCCTGGGGGGCAGGCTTTGTTGAAGGGATTGGTCAGGGGATTGAGCGAGCTTCGCAGCCAGCTGTTGGTCTGGGTGCCACAGCCTCCGTTGGCGCCGGTGATGTCCTGAAAATGGGGATTGGCGGCGGATCATCGAAAGCGGCACAGACGTTAGGCGATTACTACATCAAACGCGCTGAGCAGTATCACGCGGTGATCCCGATCGGTGCGGGCAACGAAGTCACCATAGTGTTTCAGGACGGTTTCCAGCTGAAAACTATTGAGGAGCTTGAAGCGGAGAAAAATGGACAACAGCAGGCGCAGAACCCGCAGCAACCCGAACAACCTGAGAGCAGGTCACAGCAATCCGGCGGGAACCTGAATGGTTTTAATACCGATGAGATGCTGAAGAAGCTGGGCAAACTTGACCCGCATCAGTTCTCGCCGGGAGCCATGTCGGGGGGCGAAAACTCAGGTCAGTAAGTCAGGGCATGAACAAGGGTTAATCACCATAAATAACCCACCAGGAATATAAAGGGGAATACATGAAGGAATTAATACTGTTAATTCCTCTGGGCAGCGCTTTGCTCTTAACCGGGTGCGCGGGCACAGAGTCCGATTTTGAATGTAATGCCACAACATCCGATACCTGTATGACGATGGAGCAGGCGAATGAGAAAGCAAAAGCCCTGGAGGAACACGCATCAGCAAAGCCGGCTGCGGCAGGGTTGCCACGACTGGCTGACGGAAATTTCAGGACGTCTTCGCCAAACTCATACCCGCTGCCGCCGCAGCCAGTCATTAAACCGGTGCGAAATACTGCGCCCGCTGTGACGGTGAGCAATAAATCCGGGTTCCTGAATACGGTACCGGTCAATCATGATGACGTCCTGAGAACCCGGACTGCTCCGGTATATATCAGGCCGGTTAGTGTTGGTACCTATACCTCTCCGTCTACGGTACCCGGTAATTATCCAAGGCCGCTAAGAAAGGGTGAGCAAACAGCATCATTATGGATAGCGCCTTACGTTGATTCTGAGGATGTCTATCACCAGCCCACAACGGTTGTATTTGTTGTTACACCATCGGCGTGGGGCCAGCCCCGCATTAACTAATTAGCAGCGCCGTTAATGGCGCTGTGAATACTGAATTAATACCGGATTTAAAACGAGTGCCCTGTGCGTTGAAAGGGATGGGCGGTAGCGTGTTTTTTCTTCTGGAGAGCATTATGGGTAATGATAACGTTTTAAACTTCTTTTGTTGCCTGACTGGCGTGTTGATAATTGCTTTATTAATTTACAAGGAATCTTTACCCAGCGATGATGACTTAATTAGGGACGGTAAATACTGGTCGACTGACTGCACCCTGAAGGAGGTTGATATTCCTACCGGCTTTTTAACCAGTAACATTAACCGACTGGATTGTTCAGGTATTGTTGTTAATGTCGCGACGGACAGGTACGACATGGCCATATCTGCTTATGACAAATCCAAAAATCAGGAGTGATACAGGATGATTAACTTTATAGACTTTCCTGGCGATAAAGAGAGTTCATTCTTTATCTCTCGTGATGAAACGCAAGCCACTGCTGATATGAATGAATGGATTGGAAGTCATGCAATTTCAATAATCTCGATTGAGACGATAGTGAAAGAATATCATTTTATTTGCATCAGACTCTGGTACTGCATTGAAATCAAAACCAGTGAGTCTTTGAACGATGCGATGGACTCTATACACCGGGGTGGGAAATGACTGCTTACTATATCGACGGTGTTAATATTGCCTGGCTAAATGGTGTATGCTTATTTCTTATCTTTGCCGGGTTTGTCGTGGCACTGGCCATGTTTATCATCCCTAAAAAAATTAATCTGCGAGTCAACAGAGGTAATACATTTATCTTTAGTGTGCTTATAACGTTGGCTGCGTTTGTCACGGTTGTCGTCTTTACCAGAGGGGCATTCACGATGGAAGAGCTCGAAGCCGGGAGACACTGGAAGAATGACTGCAAGCTCCTGGAGGTGAACATCCCGACAGGCACGTTTACCGAACCAGTGAATAAACTGGACTGTGTCGGCATCATCATTAATGTGCCGAGGCTTCAGTATGATGAGTATATCCGCCAGTGGGAGCTGTATAAGGTTAAAAACAAATGAATACAAAAAGAGCATGCGGTGTTAGACATGTTATTAACTGGATTGTCCCGGTGTTTTTGCTGGGTGGCCTGCTGTACCTTTTCTACGATGATTACAGAGATAACAAAACAGCGACTGAAGAACAGTTACTGGCTCTTTCTCATGAAATCCCCTGTGCCGGTGAAGCTTTCAGGAAAGCACTTCTTAATAATCCGAAGCCATTAACACTCCGCGCAGTGAATAAAATAGCATCAGAGTGCGGTGAAAGCGAAAAACAACTGAAAGCTCTGAATGGTATCAATAAATGAAAGGGGTAATGACAATGGGGTTTGTTACAAAATACGGGTCTTTGTTTGTCCCTGTTATCTACTGGCTTGTTTATCTGGTAGTCAGGTTTACTTATAACGGACTGGCGGGAGAGTACACGCCTGATTTCATTCAGAGCATTCGTCATGACGGTGTGTTTATTATCTGTGGCTTACTGGTGTTCTATCTTGCTTGTTTACGAATTAAAGACAGTGGTAGTGAAATCTCAGCAGTACTCTTTTGGTCTATTGTTGGTTTTCATGTGGCTGCGTTAGTTCTTACGCTTCTTATCTGTTTATGGAAGGGGGTGCTTTTGTGGGACGTTATTTTCTTCTGGCAACTGGGGGCCTCCATGTTATTGCTGTTTTTTATGCCTGCTTACCTTCTCCTGCGGTGATTTAACCGTTAATGCTGATATTTTCACGATAATCTGTTTTCTACTTTAGATGGTTAATTAACACCCTCATTAAGGAACGCTCGCATGAGTAATAACCTGATGGATACCGTTGCTCAGGCCGTGAATTCGCTGGTGTCTGCGTTTAAATTGCCCGACGAATCTGCCAAAGCCAACGACATGCTGGGCAGCATGAATTTCCCACAGTTCAGCCGGGTTTTGCCCTATAAGGATTATGACTCTGCGACCGGACTGTTTATTAATGCCAAAACCGTCGGTTTTATGTTTGAGGCCCGACCTTTACCGGGCGCTAACGCACATATCGTGGCCTCGCTGGAAAACCTGCTGAGAACCAAAATTCCCCGCGGTGTTCCGGTGACCATTAATCTTATCTCGAGCAAGCTGGTCGGGGACGATATTGAGTATGGGTTACGGGAGTTCAGCTGGAGCGGTAAAGAGGCCAAAAAGTTTAATGCCATTACCCGCGCCTATTATCTTCGGGCGGCTGAAACACAGTTCTCCCTGCCTCCGGGGATGGATTTACCCCTGACTCTGCGTAACTACCGTGTCTTTATCTCCTGCTGTGTACCCCGAAAGAAACATTCGAAAGCACAGATCGTCGAGCTGGAGAACCAGGTAAAAATCATCCGGGCTTCCCTGCAGGGTGCGCAAATTCCAACGCGGATACTGGATGCCCAGGGCCTGGTCGATATCGTGCGTGAACAGGTGAACCCTGATCCGGGTGAAATGTACCGTAAGCCTTACAAACTGGACCTGTACCAGGACCTGAATTATCAGTGTGTGGATGACAGTTTTGATATGCAGGTCACTGCAAACCACCTGAAGATTGGTCTGCTGGACCGGAACGGTAAAGAGAAAGTCACCCGTGTTACCAATTATCATCTGGCCCGCGATCCGGAAATCGCCTTCCTCTGGACCAGTGCGGACAACTACGCCAACCTGTTGAACCCGGAGCTCTCCATCTCCTGCCCGTTTGTCATCACGCTGACGTTAATGGTGGAGGACCAGGTGAAGACCCAGAATGAGGCCAACCTGAAGTACCTCGATCTGGAGAAAAAAAGCAAAACCTCTTATGCGAAATACTTCCCGTCAGTGGAAAAAGAGGTTCAGGAGTGGGGGGACATCCGCCAGCGGCTGGCTACCAATCAGTCCTCTCTGGTGAGTTACTTCTTTAATATCACGGCCTACACCGACGATAACGCCGAAGCCTCTCTGGCGACCGAGCAGCAGATCCTCAACAGCTATCGTAAAGGCGGCTTTGAGCTGCTGCCCGCACGTTACCACCATCTGCGAAATTATCTGGCCATGCTGCCGTTTAAATCCGGTGAGGGGCTTTTCAAAGAGCTTCAGGCTGCAGGTGTCGTCAAGCGGGCAGAAACCTTCAATGTGGCCAACCTGCTGCCGGTTGTTGCCGACAGTCCGTTAGCGCCTGCCGGATTACTGGCGCCCACCTATCGCAACCAGCTGGCGTTCATCGACCTGTTCTATGAGGGGATGAACAACACCAACTTCAATATGGCGGTCTGCGGGACCTCCGGGGCGGGTAAAACCGGCCTTATTCAGCCACTGATCCGCAGCGTGCTGGACTCTGGCGGTTTTGCCTGGGTATTCGACATGGGCGACGGCTATAAGTCCTTATGCGAGAACATGGGCGGGGTTTACCTCGACGGTGACTCACTGAAATTCAACCCGTTTGCCAACATTCTTGATGACGCCAATTTTGACCTGTCGGCTGAGCGTATCCGCGACCAGATGTCGGTGATGGCGAGCCCGAACGGCAACCTGGATGAGGTGCATGAAGGTCTGCTGCTGCAGGCGGTGCAGGCGGCCTGGCTGAGCAAGCGTAATAAGGCCCGTATCGATGATGTGGTCGATTTTCTCAAAACCGCGAAAGAGAGTCAGGAGTACGCCGAGTCACCGACCATTCGCAGCCGCCTGGACGAGATGATTATTCTGCTCGACCAGTACACGGTGAATGGTATCTACGGCGATTACTTCAACTCCGATGAACCGTCATTGCACGATGATGCCCGGATGGTGGTCCTCGAGCTGGGCGGTCTTGAATCGCGGCCTTCCCTGCTGGTCGCGGTCATGTTCTCGCTGATTATCTATATCGAAAACCGGATGTATCAGTCCCCCCGCAGCCTGAAGAAACTGAACGTCATTGACGAGGGCTGGCGGCTGCTGGACTTCAAAAACGAAAAAGTCGGCACCTTTATTGAGAAGGGTTACCGTACCGCGCGCCGCCACCTGGGGTCATATATCACCATCACGCAAAATATTGTGGATTTCGACTCACCCACCGCATCCAGTGCGGCCCGGGCGGCCTGGGGTAACTCCTCATACAAAGTCATCCTTAAGCAGTCTGCCAAAGAGTTTGCCAAATATAACCAGCTCTACCCGGATCAGTTTACGCAAATGCAGCGGGACATGATTAACAGCTTTGGGTCAGCCAAAGACCAGTGGTTCAGCTCCTTCATGCTGCAGGTGGAGGCACATACATCCTGGCATCGTCTGTTCGTCGATCCCCTCAGCCGCGCAATGTACTCCTCAAGCGGGGCCGATTTCGAGTACATCAAAGGTCGCAAAAAGCAGGGAACGGACATTCACGACGCGGTGTACGAGCTGGCCAGCCGGAATTTCCCGGCAGAAATGTCTGACCTGGAAGCCCGCATTGCCCATGACAACATAAGGAACGTAGCCTGATGGACAACAACTCTGAGCAGCAAAGAACGACATTCTTCACTTTACGACGGAGTCTGACCGTTATCGCCCTCGTGGGCACCATTCTGGCGACCAATGTCTTTATCACGCGTCTGGTGCTGGCACATACCGCGCCACGGGTGGTGGCCTTCGATATGAAGAAGACGCTGGACAGTTTTATGGACAGCGTCAGTCAGAAGCCGCTGTCAGAGGCGCAGTCAAAAGCGCTCTCAGACCGCTTTAACGCAGCGCTGGAGCAGAGCCTGGCCGACTATCAGAAAACGAATCATGTCCTGATCCTGGTTTCACCGGCCGTGGTCCAGGGCGCACCCGATGTCACCCGTAAAATCCAGACCGACATTGCCACCCGAATGAAGGGGGCGCGGGAATGAAACGCACCGGTATTGCCGTGCTGGCGTTTTGCCTGATTTCCCCGGGCGTGCCGGCGGCTGACCTGGGAACCTGGGGGGATCTATGGCCGGTTCAGGAGCAGGACATGCTGACGCTCATTACTCAGCGTCTCGAGGCGCTACAGAAGTCGGGGAAATGGGCGCAGGAAATGGAAGCTTTCAAAGGACGCGTGATTGAGAACAGCCAGCGACCGGCGCCGGTTGAGGGAGTAGGGAAAGCGGATAAGTATGAACAGCGCTGGTTCGACCCCAGTATCCGGCTGACTGAGGACCTGAAAGATCACAACGGGCGGGTGTTCGCGCGCAAAGGCGACGTTCTGAATCCGCTGAAAACGGTCCCCTTTATGCAGACGCTGTACTTTATCGACGGTGACGATCCGGACCAGGTCGCCTGGATGAAACGGCAGGTCCCCGACACCCTGATAAGCAAAATTATTCTGGTGAAAGGGAGCGTGCCGGATACGTCAGTGGCGCTCGATGCCCGAATTTATTTTGACCAGAACGGTGTGCTTTCAAAACGGTTCGGCCTGACCAGGGTGCCGGCGCGCATTACCCCGGCGCCCTCTGGTGAGCGGCTGAACATCGAGACGTTCCCCGCTCATCAATAAGGATGTTGCCGTGAAACCTTTACTGCTTTTCTTCACCACTGTGCTGTTGTGGGGCCAAAGTCTGAATGTCCTTGCCGACCCGTCCTGCGAAGGCCGCTTTGTTAACCCGATTTCCGATGTTTGCTGGCAGTGCATTTTCCCGATGTCCATCGGGAGTGCCTCTGTGGCGGCCGGTGGCGGCCCGGACACGGTGAATCCGGCCAGCCCGATCCAAACGTGCCCCATGCCCCCGCCGATTTTTTACCGTATTGGGATGGCGATCGGTTACTGGGAGCCGATGGCCCTGACGGATGTCAGCCGCTCTCCGGGGTGCATGGTGAATATGGGCGGATTTAGCCTCAACCTGGGGAAAACCGGGATGGGGACCGCGAAAAAGGATGATAAGCAGGTCAACGGGGCCTTCTATCACGTGCACTGGTACAAATATCCGCTGACCAGCTGGCTCAGCATTATCACGTCGGCGGGTTGCCTGCAGGGCGGAGATATGGATATCGCCTACCTCTCTGAAATTGACCCGACCTGGGTGGACAGCAGCCTGACCACCATTCTGAACCCCGAGGCTGTTTTGTTTGCGAACCCGATTGCCCAGGGGGCCTGCGCCGCTGATGCCATCGCCAGCGCATTTAACAAACCGCTGGACATCCTCTTCTGGTGTGCCGGCTCTCAGGGCTCGATGTACCCCTTCAGTGGCTGGGTCAGCAACGAATCCAGCCCGCTGCAGTCATCGCTGCTGCTGAGTGAACGCATGGCCTACAAGCTCCACCGGCAGGGACAGATCCTGGAGACCGTCGGGGCCGATGTCGCGGTCTGTTACGAATACCCGTCACCGATTATTCCCAAGGAGCGCTGGCGGTACCAGATGGTGAATATGTACCCCGACAGCGCGCAGTGCCATCCCCTGGGGCGGACGGTCACGCGCTGGGAGGTCGGGAAAAACCCGCCAGTAACCCGAAAGAACTTCGGCTATCTGATGTGGCGAAAACGTAACTGTGTGTATTAAAGAGGATCAATCATGAAAGAAGAACAGAAACAATGCGACTCACAACCGGCTCAGTCTCAGGAGGCGTCTCCATGTGCATCACGGGTCACTTTCTGTATGGAGAAAAAGGCAATAACGGCAGAACAATACAGAGACTGGCAATTACTTGCCGCCAGTCTCCGGCGTAATATTAAAAAGGAGGTCTAATCAATAATTTCCGGATGTGGAAATCATAGCTTCTGTTATTTCAAGGCAAAGGCGGTTATAAGTTGGGTCGTTTTTATCCTGTATTGTTTTAACGATATTTATGCCAGTTTCGTGTGGTAGATTTCTGATGATGCAAAAAAGTAATTGTTTTAGTGCAATTATTTCGTCACTGCGCTGATTATCATCATAGCTAAATGAAACCTTTGCGGATTCTACAGTATTTGTTAGTTCGTTCATGTTAACTCCTTGTTGGAAAATGTTTATCCTGGTCTTTCTTGTCAGGGATGTACCAGGCTTAAACACGCTACTACAACGCGGCCGGGCGCGTAATCCCGGAAATTTATGGCTATGGCATAATCCGTAATAGTTGCATAACTGGCTGATTCATTTTTATACCCCTCTCAATAATAACGCTTTGTCAGAACCTTAATAACAAACTCCAGACACATTAAATGCTTTTGAATGAGGCAAATATGAATAAAGGATTAACCGGGCTGGCCTGGGGACTGAGCATGTTCTGTGGGGCGGTTTCAGCCGCAGACAATATCAATACACCGGGAAATCGCGAGTGGCTGAAACAGCAGGAAGACGTCAGTGAGCAGTTGCGCCAGCATCCGGATAAGGCGCTGCAGCAGGAGCTTGAAGCACAAATCAGTCGTAACCCCCTTACCCGTTCGGATCAGCAGTTCATCGATAATCTGGCCAGTGAGCAGCGTGAATCCACCCGGGATAAACCGGCGGAAGGTGCCGTGTATTTCATCTCCTTCTCAATACCGGACGAGGGGTTAAAACGGATGCTGCATGAAACCCACCGCTACGGTATTCCCGCCACGCTCCGGGGGCTCGTCAATAACGATATGAAAGCCACGACCGATGCAGTGATGGGGCTGGTTAAAGCGGGGATCACAGAAGGGGTGCAAATCGACCCGACGCTCTATTCACAGTACAACATCCGCAGTGTTCCCGCGCTGGTTGTGCGCTGCAAAGCCGGTTTTGACGTCATACAGGGCAATATTCGCCTGAAGCAGGCCCTGGAAAAGGTGGTTGAGAAAGGGGATTGTGCAGACACGGCCCGTAAAATGCTGGGAGCTGCTTCGGATACGCGAAGGAGTGCGTCATGAAAAAGAGGCCATATCATTATATCGACGAGGATATCCGGTATCTGGTTGCCTGTATGAACGCCTGTGAGTTCAGGACATACGCGTCCTGCCAGGGACATGGTTACCCGGTGGATATTATTACACCCTATATTGCCTTCACAGCACGGACAGAGCAGGCTTCCCGGCTAAGCCGATGTCTGTGTGAGGATGCAGAGTCAGCCGTGCCTGAACTCAGCTGGGGGTGGGATATCACCGGCAGTTTTAATTCAGCGCATTCTCTTTGTTTTCGGCTGAGCCCGACCCGGCCTCACAAAAGGATAAATCGCTGGCGGAGGGGCTCTCTGCGAGGCGATTTCAATATCATGGCAAGCTTTGTGAAAAAACAAGGAGGGCTGTCATGAAAGAGGTTCCCCTCATTCTTACCCTGCACGCCGCTGTACTCGGGACATTTATCTGGTTTACGGCTCCGGCCTGTGCTGACAGCACGTCCGATTACAAAGCGGGCGCTGATTATGCAAAACAGATACAGGGAAGCGGGACTGACGCGCTGAAGAACTTCAACGGGGCTGACACGCTGCCAGGGTATACCAGCAAACCGGCGCAGACGAAATATTACGGCGGCGTCTCCGCCAGCGGTGACAGTAACCTGAAAAGCGATTCCGCAGCGGAATGGGCCAGCAGTGATGTGGGGAACAGCATCACGGAGTCGTTTACTAACCGTCCCCCGGACAGTATTTCGGCCGACGCGCCGTTCATTCAGGCGGCGAAAGAGACCGAGTCCAGAGCGGATTCGATTGTGGGGAATACCGGTCAGGCCTGTACGGCACAGGTGGTTAATCGTAGCGAGTTCACGAACCATACGTGTGAGCGGGATTTGCAGGTGGAGAACTTCTGCACGCGGGAGGCGACGCTGAAAGACAACGCCACGACGCAAAAGGTCAGTCGTACATACCAGCAGGCCGTCCCGCTGTCCTTTACCCGGAACAGCACCCGATGGGGCGGGACGCTGACGATCCCGTCGACAGGGCGCCTGTTAAGTGTTTCCGTTGATGGTGAACCCCTTCCCGTTCCCTGGATTGATGAGTGTGACAACGAAGGAAAGGTCAGAGATAGCTGCAAGCTTGCAGTCAGTGAAAAAATCAGCCTCTTTGATAAAACATTCCCTGTCGATGTGATGACCTGGCCTCATACGATGACGACGTGCTCCGGTGGCCAGAATACGCACTGTACCCACCATTACTACGATGGTACCGGGAAAATTCACCAGTCTTTCAGCATGGACCGGAACGTTGTTGCAGGGCAGACCTTTGCGGTAACGAAAACGTCGAAAACCCAACCATCAGTGAATGTTAAATCCATTCAGGTGACGGTCATACTGGTCATGGAAGAGACGGAAACCGTATTTGCACCAGAGGTGGTCTGGGTTGAAAGCTGTCCGTTCAGCAAGGACGAGGGCACGAAAACTGGCGAAGAATGTATCAGCCCGGGCGGGACAAAAACTCTCAACCTCGGCGGGAAAGAGTACGCCTTTACGGAGGCCTGCTGGAAATATAAAGACACCTGGCTGACTCAGCCGGCGGATAACGGCTCCTGTGAAAACCTGATGAGTAATGCGGCCTGTACGTTGTCATCACGCCAGTGTGCGTTCAGCTCGGAGGACGGGACCTGTCTGCACGAGTATGCCACGTTCTCCTGCGAAACCCGGACCAGCGGAAAGCAGATGGTTTGTGGTGGCGATGTGTTCTGCCTCGATGGCGAGTGCGATAAAGCGGTCAGCGGCACGAACAACGACTTTGGACAGGCGGTTTCTGAGCTCGCGGCGCTGGCGGCGGCAGGAGAGGATGTTGCTAAGTTGAACGGCGTGGATGTGAAGGCGTTCACCGGTAAAGCGAAGTACTGCAAAAAATTCGCGGCCGGATTCAGTAACTGCTGCAAAGACAGTGGGTGGGGGCAGGACGTTGGCCTGGCACGCTGCAGCAGCGAAGAGAAGGCACTGGCCAAAGCAAAAACGAACAAGCTGACGGTTAGCGTGGGGGAGTTTTGCTCTAAGAAGGTATTGGGGATCTGCCTGGAGAAGAAACGCAGCTACTGCCAGTTTGACTCCAAGCTGGCCCAGATCGTTCAGGAACAGGGCCGCAACGGACAACTGCATATTAGTTTCGGGGGCGCCAGCAGCCCGAACTGCCGGGGGATCACGATGGCTGAACTCCAGGGCATTAACTTTAACCGGCTGGATTTTGCGAACTTCATGGAGGATTTAATGAATAACCAAAAAATCCCGGATAATGCGGAACTGACAGAGAAAACAAAACAGCGAATTAAAGAACTTCTCACACAGTCATCATCAAAATAAAAAAGGAAAGTAAACATGAAAACACATGGCCTTTTTAATAAGTACAGTAAAGGGAAAATGCTTTATCCGTTTATCCTGGTATTTATCATATTAAGTGCGATGTCGTGGCTGAGCACCGGCGCGATGCCGATGTTAAAATCCGTTGTGCTATTTATTATTATCCTGGCGACTCCGCTGCTGATGGCCTTGCTGGCCATGACACGTGGGGCACTGATGTTCTTCCTGGGTGCGCTGGTCACCCAGGTTACCGTCGCCATGCTGGTCACGCTGTTTACCGCGCACAGCTTGTCCGCGGCTGCCGGATTTGGTGCCGTTTCAATTGTCATCTACGTCCTCATCACGGGGTTCAGTGATGAAAAGACCGATGCCGGTAAGGAGGATAAAAGTGATAGTTAGCTTTGCTAAACATCCTGTTGTCGATTTTTCTCTGAGACTGGTGCTGACGATAATTATTATCTCCCCTGTGGTGTATTTTTCATGGGATGCCGTCAAAGGGACATCGGGCAGTGATTATATTGAGAGTGTGGTTTTTATCCTTATAGTCGGCTTTTTCTGGTTG
The DNA here is from genome assembly GCF_006711645.1 of Klebsiella electrica. Taxonomy (NCBI): domain Bacteria; kingdom Pseudomonadati; phylum Pseudomonadota; class Gammaproteobacteria; order Enterobacterales; family Enterobacteriaceae; genus Klebsiella; species Klebsiella electrica. Next base: position 47,121 of record NZ_CP041249.1, read on the forward strand.
ATGAGTCACCTGTTTATTTCTGCTTTAGTAGGGATTTTGCAAAAAAGAAAATAAGGGGCAGGGATGAAAGAGAACAAATCATACGGGCTGGTGATCGTGTTTGTCGGCGTGTTTGTCGTTTTTCTGATCAGCATCATGTCTTACAGCCTGTGGCGGGATAAACAGATTAATGCGTTTCTGGCCACCAACCGGGCCTGGGGTATTCAGTGTGACAGGAGCTCGCAGGCTGCGTGGGTTATCAGGAACGGCGAGCGTACGGCATTAGAAATGAATAATATGACACTGTACTGCCACGGTTTCCGGTTTGAGGGACGCACTGACCCTGAAACGAAAACGGTCAGTCTCGATAAATACATCGTCTATCAACATATTTCACGCCAGCCGAATTAATTCAGTCAAAAAGGTATTCATTATGGGAAAACTACATGCCGCCATACTGGCGGGGTGCCTTTGTTGCACCCTGATGCCGGCCTGGGCGAAAGATGCGGGCTGGCAATGGTATAACGAGCAGCTAAAAAAAACAGACCCGGAAACGCCTGCCACGCCTCCGCCACCGCCAGCAAAGCAGGACATCCTTGAGAAGCTGGCGCAGCTGCAGACGGCCACAAAGCGATCGCTTTACGAGGCTATTCTTTACCCCTCATCTGACAATTTCGTGAAGTATTTCCGGCTACAGAACTACTGGACGCAGCAGGCTGGCCTGTTCTCGATGAGCGCGAAGAAGGCCATGCTGGAAAACCCCGAGCTGGACTACAACCTGCAGTATAGCCACTACAACGGTACCGTGAAAAACCAGCTGGCTGCCGACTACGCCGAACAGCGCAAGGCAATCTCCTCCCTGGCCCAGCACTATGGCGTGATGTTTTTCTACCGCGGCCGGGAGGCCATCGACGGGCAACTGGTCCAGGTCATTAAAAACTTCCGCGAAACCTACGGACTGAGCGTGATACCGGTCTCCGTCGACGGTGTGGTGAATCCCATGCTCCCCGACAGCCGGCTGGACCAGGGACAGGCACAACAGCTCGGCGTGAAGTTCTTCCCCGCGATGATGCTGGTCAATCCCAAAAGCGGGCAGGTTAAACCCCTCAGTTACGGCTTTATCAGCCAGGACGACCTGGCGAAACAGTTCCTCTATGTCTCCAGCGACTTTAAACCCAATTTTTAAGGAGTGTGTCATGCGAAAGATTCGGTTCCCTGATTTGGATATTACGGGAATGTGGGTGCTGGCGGTGGGCGTGTTTTTCCACCTGATTGCCAGGCTCGTCAGAAAACAGCCTGAGCTGGCCGTTCAGGCCGGGGAAATTCTGGGGTTGGGTATGGTGATATTTGGTGGATACCGAATTCTGAATGCCCTGATTGCTGAAGCTGAAAAGCAGGAGAAGGCCCGTGAAAAGCCATCAGAAGACAATTAGGGCAGGTATCACCACGGCTGCTCTGCTGCTGGCACTTTCTCCCGTGACCTGGGCCGGTACGCTCGATGAAGTGAAATCTCTCTGGGACCCGCAGGGCATAACAGGTTCGGCGCCGGCGTCGTCCGCTGGTGCGCCCACGTCCGCGAAGCCGGTCTCTCAGGCCCGCTGGTACCGGCTCAGCAACGGCAAACAGGTCAATCTTAGCGACTGGAAAGTGGTGTTGTTTATGCAGGGGCACTGCCCGTACTGCCATAAGTTTGACCCGGTTCTGAAGCAGCTGTCCGGACAATACGGATTCTCGGTGTTCTCTTACACGATCGACGGACAGGGGGACGAGGCGTTCCCTGAAGCCCTGCCGGTACCGCCTGACGTGATGCAGACTTTTTTCCCGAATATCCCGGTGGCTACCCCGACCACGTTTCTGGTGAATGTGAATACGCTGGCGGCCTGGCCGATTCTGCAGGGCGCCACCGATGCTCAGGGGTTTATGGCCAGAATGGATACGGTATTTCAAATGATGGGGACGCCCAATAATGGATAACCTAATCAGTAAACCCTCAGAAGAAAGTTTTAATAAAGTCAGAGAACATACCGCGGATGTCAGGAAAAGACTGAGAGTTTTTCTTTATTTGTTTTTTATGTTTGTAGTCGCTGCTTTTAGCTTGTGGTTTATGACGGATAAGTTTTTTGACTGGCTGACCGTTGAATTGCTATACAGAGGCGTAACGGTAGAGAAAAATATAAAAGACCTCTGGAATATCTTGAAAACTTTCGTTCCGTTTATATTACTTTCGCTTTCTGCTGGCTGCCTTGCGGTTTATATCGTTTTTGGTTTGCTGAATTCTTTATCGTTCGCCCTGGATTTCGTGCTTTTCAAATGGACAAGAAACAATAATGGAGGTGGCAAGGATGAGAATTAAACCGCTGTCATTGTTTTGTGGTGTGCTGCTGGGGATGTCATTCACTGCTGCCGCTGATGTGAATGGCGATATGAATAATTTCTTCAATAAACTGGGGTTCGCTTCTAATACCAGTCAGCCCCAGGTCTGGCAGGGACAGGCGGCTGGTTACGCTTCCGGCGGTTCGCTGTATGCCAGAACGCAGGTGAAAACGATCCAGCTGGTCAGTATGACCCTGCCGGATATCAATGCCGGTTGCGGCGGCATCGATGCGTATCTGGGCTCGTTCTCCTTTATCAACAGCGAACAGATACAGCGCTTCGGCAAACAAATTATGAGTAATGCCGTTGGCTACTTTTTTGACCTGGCGCTGCAGACCACTGTACCCGAAATCAAGACCGCAAAGGACTTTCTGCAGAAGATGGCCAGCGACATCAACAGCATGAACCTCAGCAGCTGCCAGGCCGCGCAGGGGATTGTCGGAGGGCTGTTTCCTCGCACCCAGGTGGCGCAGCAGAAGGTCTGCCAGGATATCGCCGGCGAGAGCAACATCTTTTCAGACTGGGCTGCCTCCCGGCAGGGCTGTTCCGTGGGCGGGCAGATGGACAAGGTGCAGGACAAGGCCAGCGACAAGGACAAGGAGCGCGTGATGAAGAATATCAACATCATGTGGAATGCCCTGTCCAAAAACCGGCTCTTCGACGGCAATAAAGAGCTGAAAGAGTTTGTGATGACGCTGACCGGTACCCTTATTTTTGGCGAGAACAGTGAAATTACGCCGCTGCCGGCACGGACCACGGATCAGGACCTGATTAAGGCGATGATGGAGGGGGGATCAGCAAAAATTTACCACTGCAATGATTCCGATAAATGTCTCAAGGTGGTTGCGGATGCGACGGTCACTATAGCCGCAAACAAGGCGCTGAAGAACCAGATTTCCACGCTACTGAGCAGCATCCAGAACAAGGCTGTGGCGGATGAAAAACTGACGGAACAGGAGAAGGGGTTTATTTCCAGCACTACCATCCCGGTCTTTAAATACCTGGTTGACCCGCAGATGCTCGGGGTCTCGAATACCCTGCTTTACCAGCTGACGGACTATATCGGCTACGACATCCTGCTGCAGTACATTCAGGAGTTGATCCAGCAGGCCCGTGCAATGGTCGCAACCGGAAACTACCCGCAGTCGACGATGGACATGATCCTCGAGAACCTGAACCAGGCGAGTGTGCAGATTGCCGCTTTTCAGTCCCGGGTACAGGTGCAGCAGGACGCGCTGCTGGTCGTTGACCGGCAGATGAGCTACATGCGTCAACAGGTATCCGCCCGCATGATGACCCGCTACCAGAACAACTATCACTTTGGAGGAAGCCTCTGATGCTGGAAATCTACACGATAGCCGGCGGCGACTGGTTTCGGGGCAACCTGAATGCCATTGCCGCTTTCATGAGTACCGGTACCTGGTCCTCCATCGAGAAAATGTGTATCGCCTTTTCCGTGCTGATTGTCGCCAGCAGCTGGGTGAAAAAGCATAACGTTATGGATCTGGTCGGCTGGGTGTTTGCCCTGACGCTGGTCTCGATGCTGGTCGTCATTCGCAAACCAGTGCAGATTATCGACTACAGTAATGTCTCTCAGGTCTATCAGGTCGACAACGTCCCGATAGGCCTGGCTATTCCTGCCTCGCTGACAACGCGCGTCGGGAATGCGCTGGTACAGAGCTATGAGATGATTTTCTCCCTGCCTGACAGCGTGACGTACAGCAAGACAGGGATGCTGTTTGGCAGTAATTTAATCGCTAAAAGCACCGACTTTTTATCGCAGAACCCGGAGATCACCACGTTGTTCTCCGACTATGTACAGAACTGCGTCATGGGCGACATTTTCCTCAACCATAAGTACTCGTTTGAGGAACTGCTGAATTCCTCTGATCCGTACACCATTATTTTCTCTAACCCCAGCCCGCTGCGCGGGGTATTTGATAAAAATAATCAATTTAAAACCTGTCAGGAAGCCTCCCGTGATTTGAAATCAGCCCTGGCGCTGGATTCTCAGACTGGCGGGAAAACCTGGAACTACTATGTGCGCCAGCTCTTTGGTGGCAAACCCAATCCGGACCTGCTGTTCAGCCAGATGATCGGTGACAGCTATAACTTCTTCTACAGCTCGGGGCAGAGCGCGGGACAGATAATCCGCCAGAATGTCACCATGAATGCACTGCGCAGCGGTATTCAGAGCTACGCGGCCCGCAGTGGCGATACGGCCAGCCTGGTGAACATCGCCAACACCTCTTCGCTGGAGAAACAACGCCTGGCACAGGCGACAATGGGCCACCAGGCATTACGCTCCCTGCCGTTGATGCAGACGGTCGTGATGGGGATCATGATTGGCCTGTTTCCGATCATGGTGATGGCCGCCATGTTCAACATGATGACAATGCAGGTCATCAAGGGTTACTTTTATGCGCTGATGTGGCTGCAGTCCTGGCCTCTGCTGTACGCCATTCTGAACAGTGCGATGGCGTATTATGCGAAGCAAAATGGAGTACCGGTGGTCCTGTCTGAACTCTCTCAGGTTCAGCTCAAGAACTCCGATATTGCGACAACCGCGGGCTACATCTCGATGATGATCCCCCCCTTAACCTGGGCCATGATTAAAAGTATGGGGGCAGGGTTCTCCAGCGCGTACAGCCATTTTGCCTCGTCGGGCCTCAGCTCGACGTCGCAGGCCTCTTCCAGCGTGGTAGACGGGAACTATTCGTTCTCGAATATGCAAACAGACAATGTCAGCGGAAACAGCTGGAATACCAACAGTTCCACGGCCTTTGGTCAGATGTCCCGACAGCTGGCGAACGGGGCAACGGCGACACAGACACAGGACGGGACGACTATCTGGGATGCGCGTATCTCTAAGCTGCCAGTAGACATTAACGTCAGCCGGCAGCTGGCCAGTGCGCATCAACAGATGGCACGGGAATCTGACGTCCAGGCAGAGAGCTCTCTGCAGGGCTATAACAGCAGCGTGACCAGCGCCTGGAACAGCCTGAAGCAGTTTGGCACAAATATGGGGACCAGCGCGTCAACCACCACCGGGGCTGATAATACCGAGTCGTCGCAGGACTCGATGGCTAAGAGTAAAATGTGGAACGCGGTTGTTTCGAACGCAAAAGCCAACAACATCAGTAACGAACAGTCATTCCAGAACCTGATGGATGAAACATCAAGAGGCTCAATCACGGGTGAGGCTTACGGTGGGGTGAAATGGAGCTCGGGGGATCAGCTTGCCGGGAAATTTGGGAAGCTGTTCACCGGCGCTAGTGTTGAAGGCGGAGTGAAAGTTGCCGCAAGCGGTACCGGGAGCACCGGCTCAACAGATACTGTTGGGCAATCAGGTCGACGTTCAGTCGATACCCGGCATGATACCAGTAGTCAGGCGGCAAAAGACTTTAAAGAGGGGTCTGATTACATCACCAGTCATAAAACCAGTACATCAGGTAACACCACAGATAACAATGCAAGCTCCCGCGTGGACCAGTTCTCTGCGTCACTTTCCAGCGCGAAAAATAGCTACGACCAGTACACAACCAGTAAAACACGAAGCCATGAATACAGTGAAATGGCGTCACGTACTGAAAGTATGAGCGGTCAAATGAGTGAAAACCTGAGCCAGCAGTTTGCGAGCTTTGTCCAACAACGTGCGCCGCAGGATGCCGATAAGATTCTGACAAACTCAAACTCTCCGGAAGTCTCGGCGCAGCGTGAAGCCCTCGCGCGTGAATTCGTCAAAGCTCAGGTCGAGCCTAAAGTGGATGGCGCCTATCAGGAGGCAAGAGGGACAATTGGCCAGGGAATGCCTAATGTGTCAGGAGGCGGAGGCGCGGGTTCCGTAGAGGCCGATTATAGCCAGCACAGTGGTAGCATTGATGGTATGACGCACGACGCCGGCATTAAGGATAATGTGGGTCAGACTGTGGGTACGATGGTCTCTCAAAATAAACAGGCACACCAGGAAAGTCGTCAGGAGATACAGCAGCAGGGTGGAGAGGTCAAGAAACAGCAGACCGATCTGGAAAGTCATCATAAAACAGAGGGAAATAATTTTACCGAGCGATATAATAAGGAAACAGACAGTCAGGTAAATAACCCTTTAAGCCATACGACTGAGAGGTTTAAGCAGAAAGCAGAGGAAGCAACAAAAAAGATGGATGAAAAATTACCGTGAATGGGCCTGGACAATGATAACTAATAAGCAAATTTTACAGGAAGTGGAGCAGTTAAAAGAATTGTTCAATGATGGTGGCGCAGAAATCCCCCCTATGTGGCAATGCTTTTGGCCCGGACTCGCTGCTATGGCGTGGATGGTAACATGGCCGTTGATACTGTATGGCTATAAGTTCTTGTTTTTAGAACTTCCAGATGCAGCAAATATAGGGGTCGCTGCATCAGTAATTATTGCGATGGTTGCTGGTTTGTTTATCATGATTGGTATTGCTAATACCCGAGCTCTGTACCTGTCAATACCCAAGAGATTTCGGGATAACTCAGCACTGTGTCGACTTCTTGTCAACAAAGCCAGACGTTATAGCTCAACCTACCTGGTCGGATATGCTGTATTGATTGTATTATTCACTTTCCCTGTGCACGGGGCTATTTATTCGACTGTCATATTTATCCTTTCATCATTTGGCTTTATGATTTATATGAATGTTGACCTCAATCGTTATCAGCTAACGGCGCTTACATCTTTACTTGAATCATTCAAAAGTTCTGGTGCCAAATGAGGACCTTCTGGCCTATTAATTATGGTAGTTTGTTAATAGGCTAAGAGTTTCTTTGGGTTATTATTTATTGTTCAAACCGTAATTAATTTACACCTTCCCCTTAAAATTCCTTTATAGTGAATGCGCATTCCGAAGCAATAAGAGAATGTGTATTCACTTATATTGATTATGTCTCAAGGATTCAGGATGAAACTAAATAAAATCATGGCTGTCATGGTCATCAGTTCAGCACTGGTGCTTTCCGGTTGTAGCGCAATGGGTACAGCAATTAAAAAGCGTAATCTGGAAGTCAAAACACAGATGAGCGAAACAATCTGGCTGGAACCGTCAAATAATAAGACCGTTTATCTGCAAATCAAAAATACCTCTGATAAAGACATGAGCGGGCTCCAGTCGAAAATCACCAGTGCCGTCACAGCAAAAGGCTACCAGGTCGTCACTAATCCCGATACCGCGGGTTACTGGATTCAGGCAAATGTGCTGAAGGCCGATAAAATGGACCTGCGTGAAACCCAGGGCTGGCTAAGCCGCGGTTATGAAGGCGCAGCTACAGCGGCTGCGCTGGGGGCAGGGATCACCGCCTACAATTCCAGTTCAGCCGGCGCGACCCTCGGTGTCGGCCTGGCCGCAGGACTGGTAGGCATGGCGGCTGATGCGATGGTGGAAGACGTGAACTACACGATGATCACCGACGTTCAGATCTCCGAGCGGGCCAAAACCCAGGTACAGACGGATAATGTCGCGGTATTACGCCAGGGGACCTCCGGTGCGAAAGTGCAAACCAGCACCGAAACCGGTAATCAGCATAAATACCAGACGCGCGTTGTCTCCAGTGCGAACAAAGTTAATCTCAAGTTCCCGGAAGCACAGCCTGTTCTGGAAGACCAGCTGGCTAAATCTATCGCGAATATTCTGTAAGTTTGCCACCTCACGGCCCGGGTATACCGGGCCAGACTGACATCGCCTCCCTGGCCTGTCAGGTTAATTCGACATTTAATCAGCTTATTCCTCCTCAGAACGGTGAGCAGTTGCACAATTTATTTGTGCACCTGTGAGGCGTTGCCGACCGTGGTCGGAACATTCCTTCGCTTTTGTATTTAAGGTCAAGAATTATGAGCTTTAATGCTAAGGACATGACTCAAGGCGGTCAGATTGCCAATATGCGCTTTCGCATGTTTGGCCAGATTGCCAATATTATATTCTATGTGCTTTTTATTATTTTCTGGGTGTTGTGCGGGTTGATACTGATGTACCGGCTCAGCTGGCAAACTTTCGTTAACGGCTGCGTCTACTGGTGGTGTACGACACTGGCGCCCATGCGCGATATTATTCGCTCCCAGCCGGTCTATACGATTAACTATTATGGGAAGTCGCTGGAATATAATTCGGAGCAAATCCTTGCCGATAAATATACCATCTGGTGCGGTGAGCAGCTCTGGACCAGCTTCGTTTTTGCCGCCATCGTGTCGTTGACCGTCTGTATTGTGACGTTCTTTGTCGCCAGCTGGGTACTGGGCCGCCAGGGGAAACAGCAAAGCGAAGATGAGAATACCGGAGGGCGCCAGCTTTCCGATAAACCAAAAGAAGTGGCCCGCCAGATGAAACGCGATGGGGTGGCCTCCGATATTAAAATTGGCGACCTGCCTATTCTGAAAAACTCCGAAATCCAGAACTTCTGTCTTCATGGTACGGTCGGCTCAGGTAAATCCGAAGTCATCCGCCGGCTGCTGAATTACGTACGTGCACGCGGTGATATGGCCATTATTTACGACCGCTCCTGTGAGTTCGTCAAAAGCTATTACGACCCGTCGCTGGATAAAATTCTTAACCCACTGGATTCCCGCTGTGCAGCCTGGGATATATGGCGCGAATGCCTGACACTACCGGATTTTGATAACGTCTCTAATACGCTTATTCCGATGGGCACTAAAGAGGACCCGTTCTGGCAGGGCTCCGGCCGCACCATATTTTCCGAAGGTGCGTACCTGATGCGCGAGGATAAAGACCGTAGCTACGAAAAGCTGGTTGATACCATGCTGTCCATCAAAATCGACAAATTGCGCGCGTACCTGAAAAACACGCCGGCCGCTAACCTGGTGGAGGAAAAGATTGAGAAAACGGCTATCTCCATTCGCGCCGTACTGACCAACTACGTCAAAGCCATTCGCTATCTGCAGGGGATCGAGAAAAACGGTGAGCCGTTCACTATCCGTGACTGGATGCGGGGCGTACGTGAGGACCAGCCCAACGGCTGGCTGTTTATCTCCTCCAACGCTGACACGCATGCGTCACTGAAGCCGGTGATCTCGATGTGGTTGTCTATCGCTATCCGCGGCCTGCTGGGGATGGGGGAGAACCGTAACCGGCGCGTGTGGATTTTTGCGGATGAGCTCCCCACGTTGCACAAGCTGCCGGACCTGGTCGAGATCCTGCCTGAAGCCCGTAAGTTCGGCGGCTGTTATGTGTTCGGTATCCAGTCTTATGCCCAGCTTGAAGATATTTACGGGGTGAAGCCCGCGGCGACGCTGTTCGACGTGATGAACACCCGTGCCTTTTTCCGCTCCCCGAGTAAAGAGATTGCTGAGTTTGCCGCCGGTGAAATCGGTGAGAAAGAAATCCTCAAGGCCAGCGAGCAGTACTCTTACGGTGCAGACCCGGTACGTGACGGTGTGTCGACCGGGAAAGAAAAAGAGCGGGAAACGCTGGTCAGCTATTCTGATGTGCAGACGCTGCCTGACCTCTCCTGCTACGTCACGCTGCCGGGGCCGTACCCGGCCGTGAAGCTGGCCCTCAAATACAAACCGCGGCCGAAAATTGCGGAAGGCTTTATTCAGCGCAATCTCGATACGCGGGTGGATGCAAGGCTCAATGCTCTGCTGGAAGCCCGGGAGGCCGAAGGCAGTCTTGCCCGGACGCTGTTTACGCCAGATGCACCGGCGCCTGAGCTGGCGGAGAAAGACGAAAAAGTCGGGAATCCGCCTGAGCAGAGTCAGCCTGCGGAAAGCAGCGGAACGTCTGCGACGGTAAAAGTACCGTCAACGACGAAAACGCCGGCAGCCGATGAATCCGGTCAATCACCTGAAGTTTCTAATCCTGCTGCACTGCTCACGAAAGTGGTGACTGTTCCGTTAACCCGCCCCAGGCCTGCTGCAGCGACGGGCACGGCTGCAGCGGCATCCGCTACCGATGTTCCTGCTACACCTGCAGGAGGGACAGAGCAGGCGCTGGAGACGCAGCCTGCAGAGCAGGGACAGGACATGCTGCCTCCTGGTGTGAACGAATACGGCGAAATCGATGATATGCACGCCTGGGACGAGTGGCAGTCGGGAGAGCAGACACAGCGTGACATGCAGCGACGTGAAGAGGTCAATATCAATCACAGCCACCGCCGCGATGAGCAGGATGATATCGAGATTGGAGGGAACTTCTGATGCTGAGTTTCAGCCAGGTTAAATCGGCGGGCAGTGCCGGTAACTACTACACAGAGAAAGACAATTACTACGTCATCGGCAGCATGGAGGAACGCTGGCAGGGTAAAGGCGCGGAAGCTCTGGGGCTGGAGGGGAAGGTAGATAAGCAGGTCTTTACAGAGCTGCTGCAGGGAAAACTCCCTGACGGTAGTGACCTGACACGAATGCAGGACGGCGTCAATAAGCACCGACCCGGTTACGACCTGACGTTCTCGGCACCGAAGAGTGTATCGATGCTGGCCATGCTGGGTGGAGATAAGCGTCTTATCGACGCCCATAACCGGGCAGTCACCGTGGCACTGAATCAGGTTGAATCCCTGGCATCAACACGGGTACAGAAAGACGGCGTGTCGGAAACAGTCCTGACCAACAATCTTATTATCGCCCGGTTTAACCACGATACGTCGCGCGCGCAGGAGCCACAGATACACACGCACAGCGTGGTTATCAATGCGACGCAGAACGGAGATAAAGGGGTCGGTTCCGGCTGAGGGCGAAATGACACCCTAAGCGTTAGCTCTGTGTCGTTGCACGATGTCAGCGACGGTATTCTTGCTGATACCGAGCTCGCGTGCGATCCAGCGATAGCTGCGTCCCTCGGCCCTCATCGCAACCACCTTAGGCAAAAGTCGGTCTGATTTTGGTCGCACTCCGGCCTGACGACCAAGCCTCTTACCACGTGCCTTCGCAACAGCAAGGCCTGACTTGACCCGCTCGCTGATGAGATCCCGCTCAAACTCCGCAATGCCGGAAAGAAACGTCGCCAGCATTCGTCCATACGGCGACGAAAGATCGAACGCCATTCCATTCATGGCTATCACGGAAACCTTCCAGTTCTCCAGTTCACGTAGCGTATTGAGCAGATCGAGCGTCGAGCGCCCCCACCGGGAAAGCTCAGTGACCAGGATTGCATCAATTTGTCTGGACTGGGCAAGCGCCAGGACTTTCTTTCGCTCGGCCCGGTCGAGTTTAGTTCCTGAACCTGTTTCCTTAAATATTCCCACCACGTCGTAGCCGGCACGGCCGGCGAAGGCTCGCAGATCAAATTCCTGGCGTTCACAAGACTGATCCGCTGTTGAAACCCGGCAGTAAATGGCGGCACGATGTCCCAATTGAACCCTCCTGGATTTTTGTATCGGAACGCCCTGATTTATATGGGCTGGCTGTTGTCCAAAACAGACTATACTTCAAAAGGGACGAATTTGTATGTCACGACGCCATATTTTCACCGAACGGCAGCGAGCAGCGCTGTTCGATCTGCCCACGGACGAACTGTCGCTACTGAAGTTCTACACGCTGGGCGATGATGACCTGGAAAACATTAGGCAGCGCCGCAGACCGGAAAACAGGATTGGCTTTGCCCTGCAACTTTGTGCCTTACGATATCCGGGCCGTGCACTGGCTCCTGGTGAGATGATCCCGCGTGAAGTCCTTTCCTTCGTCGGTGCTCAGCTTGGAGTTCCGGCTGATGCGCTTCTCACTTATGCCACACGGCGCCAAACCCGTCAGCAGCACATGGACACGCTGCGCGAAATTTACGGCTACAAGACCTTCACGGGCCGTGGTGCCCGTGATCTGCGGGAGTGGACTTTCGGCCAGGCCGAAGATGCCAGATCAAACGAGGATCTTGCTCATCGTTTTATTGTGCGGTGTCGGGAAACTTCCACCATTCTGCCCGCAGTATCGACAATCGAGCGCTTGTGCGCGGATGCTCTGGTCGCCGCTGAGCGGCGGATTGAAACGCGGATTGCGGAAAATTTAACAGCGGATGTTCGCGATCACCTGGACAAACTTCTGAGTGAAATGCTCGCCGGCAATATCAGTCGTTTCATCTGGCTTCGCAACTTCGAGGTTGGTAACAACTCGGCTGCTGCTAACCGTTTGCTCGACAGGCTCGAATTTCTGCGTACCCTGAATATCAATCATAGTGCTTTGGCCAGCATACCTGCCCATCGCATTGCCCGGCTGCGTCGGCAGGGTGAACGCTACTTCACCGACGGTTTGCGTGACATCACTTCGGACCGCCGCTGGGCGATCCTTGCCGTCTGTGTTGTGGAGTGGGAAGCGGCGATTGCTGATGCCATAGTCGAAACCCATGACAGGATCGTAGGAAAAACCTGGCGGGAAGCGAAGCGCCAGCATGACGAAACAATTTCCGGCTCTAAAGCCACACTCACGGATACGATCCGTACCTTCACCGCGCTGGGAGCTTCGTTGCTTGAGGCCCGCAGTGACGGAACCCCGCTGGAGATGGCTGTCGCCAGTTCGGTTGCATGGGACCGGCTCGCTCAACTGGTAGCGACAGGGACTCAACTCAGCAACACGCTAGCCGATGAGCCTCTTGCATATGTCGGGCAGGGATACCATCGCTTTCGTCGTTATGCGCCCCGCATGTTGCGCTGTCTGAAGCTCGAAGCCGCGCCGGTCGCCGGACCATTGGTAGCAGCAGCTTTGTCGATCGGAGAGATGAAAGGTGTTGCATCGCCAGAAAGGCGTTTCCTGCGGCCCAGCTCCAAATGGAACCGTCATTTACGAGCTCAGGAAAAAGGAGATACCCGTCTTTGGGAAGTGGCGGTACTCTTTCACCTCCGGGATGCTTTTCGTTCCGGAGATGTCTGGCTCGCTCATTCGCGCCGCTATGGTGACCTCAAGCAGGTACTGGTGCCGATGATCGCGGCGCAGGAAAATGCAAAACTGGCCGTGCCTTCCAACCCACAGGATTGGCTGGCAGACAGAAAGGCGCGACTCACGATCGCTCTTAAGCGGCTGGCCCGGGCTGCCCGTAACGGCACTATTCCGCACGGTAGCATAGAAGATGGAACGTTGCGGATCGACAGGTTGACAGCAGACGTGCCGGATGGTGCCGAGGCACTCATACTGGATCTGTATCGCCGAATGCCGTCCGTTCGGATTACCGACATGCTGCTTGAAGTTGATGCAGCCCTTGGTTTCACAGATGCGTTTACCCATCTGAGAACCGGGGCTCCATGTCGCGACCGGATCGGTCTGCTCAACGTCCTGCTCGCTGAAGGGCTCAATCTGGGCCTGCGTAAGATGGCGGAAGCTACAAACACGCATGATTACTGGCAGCTCTCACGCCTTGCCCGCTGGCATGTTGAAAGCGAAGCCATGAACCAGGCATTGGCAATTGTGGTGGCCGCGCAGGGTAAACTGCCGATGTCACGCGTCTGGGGGATGGGCACGTCAGCATCGAGCGATGGTCAGTTTTTCCCGACAGCGCGGCATGGCGAAGTCATGAACATGGTCAATGCCAAATATGGTTCTGTTCCCGGCCTCAAAGCGTATACTCACGTAAGCGACCAGTTCGCGCCATTCGCTTGTCAGTCGATCCCGGCGACCGTGAGCGAGGCACCGTATATTCTCGATGGACTACTGATGAACGAGGTCGGTCGCCATGTTCGCGAACAGTATGCCGATACAGCAGGATTCACCGACCATTTGTTCGGAGCCAGTAGCCTGCTCGGCTACAATCTCGTTCTGCGAATCAGGGATCTGCCATCGAAGCGGTTGTACGTATTTAATCCCGATACGACCCCCAGGGAGTTACGCAAGTTGGTAGGTGGAAAAGCCCGGGAGGATCTTATCGTTGCGAACTGGCCTGATATTTTCCGTTGTGCCGCGACGATGACCGCTGGCAAAATCAGGCCCAGCCAACTCCTGCGCAAGCTCGCTTCTTACCCACGACAAAACAACCTTGCAGTTGCGCTTCGTGAAGTTGGTCGTATTGAACGGACCCTTTTCATTATTGAGTGGATCCTGGATACGGACATGCAGCGGCGTGCTCAGATCGGTCTTAACAAGGGAGAGGCCCACCATGCGCTCAAAAATGCGCTCCGTATCGGGAGGCAGGGGGAAATTCGCGATCGCACGACAGAGGGGCAGCACTACCGAATCGCTGGGCTCAATTTATTGACTGCGGTGATCATTTACTGGAATACCGTCCATCTTGGTCATGCCGTCACGGAGCGGCGGAACGAAGGGTTGGATGTTCCCCCTGAATTTCTTCCCCACATATCCCCATTGGGCTGGGCGCACATTCTACTGACTGGCGAATATCTTTGGCCCAAGGAACCGAAAGCTTAGGGTGTCATTTCGCCCTCAGCCGGAACCGACCCCATAAATGGCAGACGCTGGGCAGCGATACCGTCGGTAAAACCGGGTTTTCCGAAAACATACTGGCCAACCGCATCGCTTTCGGAAAGATATACCAGAGCACCCTCCGGGCCGATGTTGAGTCTATGGGTTACAAGACAGTGGATGCGGGTAAGCATGGCATGTGGGAGATGGAGGGCGTGCCGGTTGAGTCTTTTTCCACGCGCAGTCAGGAGCTCAGGGAGGCAGCCGGACCTGATGCCTCCCTGAAGTCCCGGGATGTGGCCGCGCTCGATACCCGCAAGTCGAAGGAAGCTATCGACCCGGCAGAGAAGATGGTGGAGTGGATGAACACGCTGAAGGAGACCGGGTTCGACATGCGCGGTTACCGCGAGGATGCCGATAAGCGCGCGACAGACATCGCCAGTGCGCCCGCCAGTCCGGTGAAAACGGACGTCCCCGATATCAGCGATGTGGTGACGAAGGCGATTGCCGGTCTCAGCGACCGCAAGGTGCAGTTCACGTATGCCGACCTGCTGGCCCGCACGGTCAGCCAGCTGGAAGCCAAACCCGGTGTGTTCGAGCAGGCGAGGACGGGTATCGATGCGGCGATCGAACGCGAGCAGTTGATCCCGCTCGACCGCGAGAAAGGCCTCTTTACCTCAAACATCCATGTCCTGGACGAATTATCCGTTAAAGCTCTAAGCCAGGAGATCCAGCGCCAGAATCATGTTTCCGTTACGCCAGATACCGCTGTTGTGCGCCAGTCACCGTTCAGCGATGCCGTCAGTGTGCTGGCCCAGGACCGGCCAACAATGGGGATTGTCTCCGGCCAGGGCGGCGCGGCTGGCCAGCGTGAGCGGGTGGCTGAGTTAACCCTGATGGCCCGGGAGCAAGGGCGAGATGTGCACATCATTGCGGCTGACAACCGATCGCGGGAGTTTCTGTCTGCGGATGCGCGGCTGGCAGGGGAAACGGTGACCGGGAAATCTGCCCTGCAGGACGGAACCGCCTTCATCCCGGGCGGGACACTTATCGTTGACCAGGCGGAGAAGATGAGCCTGAAGGAAACGTTGTCCATGCTGGATGGCGCCATGCGTCATAACGTTCAGGTCCTGCTCTCCGACAGCGGGAAGCGCAGCGGTACCGGCAGCGCGCTGACAGTACTGAAAGAGAGCGGGGTAAATACTTATCGCTGGCAGGGCGGAAAGCAGGCGACTGCGGACATCATCAGTGAGCCGGAAAAGGGCGCGCGTTACAGCCGCCTGGCGCAGGAGTTTGCCGCCAGCGTACGCGAAGGGCAGGAAAGCGTGGCGCAAATCAGCGGGAGCCGTGAACAGGGCATACTGAACGGGCTCATCCGGGAAACGCTCAAAAGTGAGGGCGTACTGGGTGAGAAGGAGTTGACGGTCACCGCGCTGACGCCGGTCTGGCTGGACAGCAAAAGTCGCGGTGTCCGGGACTACTACCGGGAAGGGATGGTGATGGAGCGCTGGGACCCGGAGGCCCGGAAGCATGACCGCTTTGTGATCGATCGGGTGACCGCCAGCAGCAACATGCTGACCCTCAGGGACAAAGAGGGGGAACGTCTGGATATGAAGGTTTCTGCCGTCGACAGCCAGTGGACGTTATTCCGGGCCGACAAACTGACGGTGGCTGAAGGTGAACGTCTGGCCGTGCTGGGGAAGATACCCGACACGCGCCTGAAAGGCGGCGAGAGCGTCACGGTGCTGAAGGCGGAGGAAGGGCAGCTGACGGTGCAGCGTCCCGGACAGAAAACCACCCAGTCGCTTTCTGTCGGCAGCAGCCCGTTCGACGGTATCAAGGTCGGGCACGGATGGGTGGAAAGTCCTGGCCGCTCGGTCAGCGAAACGGCGACGGTCTTTGCCTCGGTGACGCAACGTGAGCTGGATAACGCCACGCTGAACCAGCTGGCGCAGAGCGGGAGCCACATCCGGCTGTACTCGGCGCAGGGTACTGCCCGCACGACAGAGAAGCTGGCCCGGCATACCGCCTTCAGTGTGGTGTCTGAGCAGCTGAAGGCCCGTTCAGGCGAGACAGACCTGGATGCAGCCATCGCATCACAGAAAGCCGGGCTGCACACCCCCGCAGAGCAGGTCATTCACCTTTCCATTCCTTTACTGGAAAGTGAGGAGCTGACCTTCACGCGCCCGCAACTGTTGGCCACCGCGCTGGAAACCGGCGGAGGTAAGGTTCCGATGACGGAGATAGACGCGACCATTCAGTCGCAGATTCAGGCCGGCAGTCTGCTGAATGTGCCGGTGGCCCCAGGCCACGGCAATGACCTGCTGATTTCCCGCCAGACCTGGGATGCCGAGAAAAGCATTCTGACAAAGGTGCTGGAAGGAAAAGAGGCCGTTGCACCCCTGATGGACAATGTACCGGGAAGCCTGATGACGGACCTGACGTCAGGGCAGCGTGCTTCCACCCGGATGATACTGGAGACCACGGACCGGTTCACGGTGGTTCAGGGCTATGCCGGGGTGGGGAAAACCACCCAGTTCCGGGCCGTGACGGGGGCCATCAGTCTGCTGCCGGAAGCGACCCGGCCTCGGGTCATCGGTCTCGGTCCGACACACCGTGCGGTCGGGGAAATGCAGAGCGCCGGCGTGGATGCGCAGACTACCGCCTCGTTCCTGCATGACACGCAGCTCCTGCAGCGTAATGGCCAGACACCGGATTTCAGCAACACGCTGTTCCTGCTCGACGAGAGCTCAATGGTGGGGCTGGCCGATACCGCGAAGGCGCTCTCCCTGATTGCGGCCGGGGGAGGACGGGCGGTGCTCAGCGGCGATACCGACCAGCTGCAGTCCATTGCACCGGGCCAGCCGTTCCGGCTGATGCAGCAGCGCAGCGCCGCCGACGTCGCCATTATGAAAGAGATTGTGCGCCAGGTACCTGAGTTGCGACCGGCGGTCTACAGCCTGATTGACCGGGACGTGAACCGCGCGCTGGCGACGATTGAGCAGGTTACACCGGAACAGGTGCCGCGAAAAGACGGGGCCTGGGTGCCCGAAAACTCCGTGGTGGAATTCACCCCCGCACAGGAGGAGGCGATACAGAAAGCGCTGAACAAGGGTGAAAGTGTGCCGGCAGGTCAGCCCACCACGCTGTATGAGGCACTGGTGAAGGACTATGCCGACCGTACCCCGGAGGCGCAGTCACAGACGCTGATTATCACCCATCTGAATGATGACCGGCGGGTGCTGAACAGTCTGATTCATGACGCGAGGCGGGACAATGGTGAAGTGGGCAGAGAGGAAGTCACTCTGCCGGTACTGGTGACGAGCAACATCCGTGACGGAGAGCTGCGCAGACTGTCGACCTGGACGGCTCATAAGGGAGCCGTTGCCCTGGTCGATAATGTCTACCACCGTATCGGGAGCGTGGATAAGGAGAACCAGCTTATCACGCTGATGGATGGTGAAGGGAAAGAACGGCTTATTTCACCCCGGGAGGCGTTGGCTGAAGGTGTCACGCTCTACCGTGAGCAAGAGATTACAGTGTCTCAGGGGGACAAAATGCGCTTCAGCAAGAGTGACACGGAACGCGGCTATGTGGCCAACAGTGTGTGGGAGGTGAAATCCGTTTCAGGTGACAGTGTCACGCTGTCTGACGGCAAAAGCACCCGCACGCTGAACCCGAAGGCTGATCAAGCGCAGCAACATATCGACCTTGCCTACGCCATCACCGCGCATGGTGCGCAGGGGGCCAGTGAACCGTATGCCATCGCACTGGAAGGGGTGACCGGCGGCCGCAAACAGATGGCCAGTTTTGAATCCGCCTATGTCGGGTTATCACGTATGAAACTGCACGTCCAGGTCTACACCGACAGCCGGGAAGGCTGGGTCAACGCCATTCAGGCATCACCCTCGAAAGCCACGGCACACGATATTCTGGCACCCCGTAACGAACGGGCCGTGAAAACAGCTGATCTGCTGTTCGGGCGGGCGCAGCCACTGAACGAGACAGCTGCAGGCCGGGCTGCGTTGCAACAGTCCGGTCTGGCGCGCGGACAGTCGCCGGGAAAATTCATTTCTCCGGGGAAAAAGTACCCGCAGCCGCATGTGGCGTTGCCGGCGTTCGATAAAAACGGGAAAAACGCCGGCATCTGGCTCAGCCCGCTGACGGACAAGGACGGCCGCCTGGAGGCCATCGGTGGCGACGGTCGTGTGATGGGCAATGAAGAAGCCCGGTTTGTGGCGCTGCAGAACAGTCGCAACGGCGAAAGTCTGCTGGCCGGGAATATGGGTGAAGGCGTCAGGATTGCACGTGATAACCCCGACAGCGGGGTGGTGGTCCGGCTTGCCGGAGATGACCGCCCCTGGAACCCGGAGGCCATCACCGGCGGTCGCATCTGGGCTGATCCCCTGCCGAATCCTCCGATCAATGATACCGGTACTGACATCCCGCTCCCGCCAGAGGTTCTGGCACAGCGGGCCGCAGAAGAGGCACAGCGCCGGGAGATGGGAAGACAGACGGAGCAGGCGACCCGGGAAGTGTCCGGAGAGGAGAAGAAAGCGGGCGAGCCGGGCGAGCGGATAAAAGAGGTTATCGGGGACGTCATTCGGGGTCTCGAACGCGACCGGCCAGGAGAGGAGAAAACGGTGCTGCCGGACGATCCGCAGACCCGGCGTCAGGAAGCGGCCGTTCAGCAGGTGGTATCAGAGAGCCTGCAGCGGGACCGTCTGCAACAGATGGAGCGGGATATGGTTCGTGATCTCAGTCGTGAGAAAACGCTCGGGGGCGACTGACGCGCCGGCGGCTTGTCTGCCCCGGCATTCTCCCCGATTAAAATCGGGTACCCTGCCGGGGCGCTGATAAAAGGAAAGGAATATGACAATGTACGAAACCCGCCTCAATGCCGTCGATCGCTGGCTGCAGGGGCTGCTGACCTGGACGCCTGGACAGACGGATATCATCAAAACGGTGGCGCTGGTGCTGATGATTGTCGATCACACCGGTTTGCTGCTGGCCGGGAATAATGAACTCATGCGTCTGCTGGGGAGAGGCTGCTTTCCCCTGTTTGGTCTGGTCTGGGGAATGAACCTGGCGCGCCACGGGGCCATCCGCCAGACACAGCTGAACAGCCTGTGGTGCTGGGCGCTGATCGCCCAGGGCTCCTTTATTCTCATCGGGTACCCGTGGTACATGGGGAATATCCTGTTTAGCTTTGCGGTCACCGGCCAGGCGCTGCGCTGGTTCAGTCTGCAGACCCGCAATGATATTCTGCTGGCGATCGCCATTGTCGTGGCCTGGCTCCCCTTATCTGCCGACAGCTACGGTCTGGCCGGGGTCTTCATGCTGATCAACAGCTGGCGGCTTTGTCGGGCGAAAGAGCCTGTAGAACGGATCGGGTATGCCGTGCTGTGGGCTGTCATGGTACTACTGATGAATGCCCATGATATTACCCAGGCCATTGCCGGCCTGATGGTCGCTTTGCTGGCCCTGGCGGTCTGTTCTGACCTCGGTCGTTCTGTTCCGCGCTTCTGGCCGCGGCACTTTTTTGTGATGTTTTATGCCGTGCATCTGGCGGTGTTGGGGATCGTTGCCTCGATGTAAAAAAGCCCGGACAGAAGTCCTGGCCGCAATTGCGTAGATACACCTAATACACCTAATATCAAGAGGAATGAGGTACCGGCATCCTGAGAGGATGCGCTGTCAGCTGCATTCACGTATCTTATAGCCTGGTTCCTGGCAGGAAAGAAAGCCTTTATTATGACTGAAGAAAAACGCCCTGTACTGAGTCTGAAAAGAAAGCCGGCAGCGGATACCGCAGCGGCCGGGTCCGTTGACACGCCTGGTGTGGTACGGCGGAAAAAAGTGGTGGTGGTCACGACGCCTCCGGCCTGGAAGCTGAAGAAAGAAAAGCTGGCACAGGCTAAACAGGCTGCTGAAGCCGCCGCCAGCCAGCCAGCACCGGAGGCTGTGAAAGCGGTCAAAACGCCCGGTCCGGTTCGCTATCTTCGTTTACTGCCGCCGGAGCAGGCCATCATGACCCTGAAGGCATTCTGGCCACAGCTGTTTGACGGTGACTCGCCGCGTCTGCTGGCGACTGGGATGCGTGAACAGCTGTTTGCCGATATCGCGGGGCGCGACCTGCCGCTGTCGCATAAACAGGTGATTAAGTGCCTGAAAAGCCTGACCCGGTCGGCGGGTTATCTGTCCCGGATGCGGGAAGGTGCCTCCCGCTATGACCTGCAGGGGAATGTGGTGGCTACGGTCACTGCTGATGAAGCGCACTACGCCAGTGAGCGCATGATGAAAGAGCTGTTACGCGCTGAACGAAAGATGAGTCAGACCGTTTAATTCTTTTCAGTTCGCTCAGATTAAATATCAGTACGTCCACAGCTAATGGGTATCACATCCATTAGCTGAATGGTATTCGTCACAAATAAGAGAGTCAATAATATGAAAACCTGGGTTAACAGTGATGATATTTGTGAAGATACACGAAATATCATAAAGTCGTTATCCACGCCAGAATTCGGAGAATTTGGTGATGTAAGAGAAAGCATTATATCCCTGAAGGAATGCATTGATGAGGAAGAATACGATTTCTATGTATTTTCAGACGCTGCATTTACACTCCTGAAGACGTTACTCAAAATCAGAATTAAACTCAGAAAGGCTGACCCTGGCCATCACTCAATCCCTGCGCTCACTCTGGCTGTTGATGACATCAGAAAGCAGCTTAAGTTGAACGAGAGGTACGTTCATGAGTTAATTCAGGTGGATAGTTTCTCCAGTCGAGCCCGCGTTTTCTTTTGGTTTGCCTGCTCTGCGGCGGCGATGCTTTTATTGTTCGCAATATTTTATATCTGATGGAACCAAAAGGGATTCTCAGAACAGAGCTGATAATCAGCTGGCTCAATGAAACGTGTCAGTAAAAAAACTCTTCCGTTTACCTTGTTATGCCAGCATATTTTAGCAGTCGATCTTATTTTATCCATACTTAACCTGTTAAAGGAATAAAAATGAAAATCAAATTCGGATTGTATTTTCTGCTCCCGCTTATTTCGGTTGTCACTTTTAATAACAGCTTTGCTCAGGAGCATGAACCGGGAAAAACTTTCTCTGCCAGCCAGGAAAAGAGAATCGGGGAAATAGCGGCAGATTATCTACGTGCTCATCCTGAAATACTGATTCAGATGAGTGAGAAACTTCAGCACGAGCAGGAGGCGAAACAGACCCGCGGTTTTAAATCCGCTGCACTGGAACAGCAGGCTAACATTCTGGGTAATAAAAATATCCCCTCCTGGGGTCCCGGGGACGGAAAGGTGATGGTGGTTGAATTCTTTGACTACCAGTGCATCTGGTGCAGCCGGTTCGCACCCGAACTGGAGAAGGTCATCGGGAGCAACACGGACGTGCGTTACTTCTTTATGGAGTGGCCGGTGTTTGGTAGCCGGTGGCCTGCATCATTGCTGGCGGCGAAAACCGGCCTGCAGGTCTGGAAAGAAAAGGGCTCTGAGGCTTACAGGAGCTATCACAATGCGGTTTATGGTACAGGACTGAATGAAGGGAAACTGACGCAGGAGATTATCGAAAAGGTTTCTGGTCATATTAAATTTAAGCAGAATACGATTGATGAGATAAATACCACGTTGAAAAATATTAATGATATCGCCACGGCGACGGGATTAACCGGAACGCCAGGTATTATTGTGATGCCGGTGAAGGGCGCGACGGAAGAAAACGTCACGGTCTTTTCCGGAATGACTGAAGCACAGAATGTTCAGGCGGCTATAAATAAATCCCGACAATAACAAGTTACTGTTGTCTCTTCTGAATGGAAGAGGATGTCTCTTAAAACAAAAAGGCACACTGCTGTATGTTGTTCGTCGTACTAACGGACTGGTATTCTGGCAGTCGGTCCCGGTGGAGTCTGGAGAGTTATGTCTGAGAATATCATCGCGCTGGTTGATTATGAAAATATCGGAACGCTTGAAAATGTAATGTTGTCGCGTTATGAACGTCTTATTTTGTTTACCGGGTCTCAGCAGGAGTTTATTCGTTTTCCGTCCGTAACACATGCCGGTAATATATCGATCAGTGTGTTTCAGGCACCCTGCGTGTCGAAAAATAATGTCGATTTCCACCTGGTACTTGAGCTGGGACGACTCAGCGTCACCGCTCCGGAAGATACGATGTTTCATGTTATATCGAATGATAAAGGGTATGACAGCGTGATTGCATTGCTCTGCAGGACAGGGCGACGATGTTGTCGTATACCCTCACCACGTTCAGCAGAGAAGGCGAAAACGGTGTCTGCGCTCATCAGCAACGATGAGGTGCTACGCCTGACCGATAAAATACAGTCATTGAGTAAAAAGTCTGCGGTAAACCGACCTGTAAGCACCTCGTCACTGATGAATTATATTAAATGTCATTCCGGTAACATCAGGAATACAGCGATTTTAAATCAGGTCAGGGACGAATTAATCAGGCGAGGCGTGATTGCCGTATATGAAAAAACGGTGGTCTGGCGCTAATGAAATAAATAAGCAGGTTGTGATTATCTTTCTTGTCTAAAAAGGAATGAGTATGTTCAGCTATTTCATGCTGCGCACTGAGCAGCAGTTATTTTGTTATTTATACGGGGGCGCGCTGGCACTGTCTCTGCAACTCTTATTTTCTCCCTCTTTTCCGGGAAATGGATTTATCCTGGTATCACTGCCCGTTGCACTATTCTGGGCCGGGCTGGCCCTGTATACGCGGCACATCGACCAGATGAGGAAGCCTGATGTCTCGCCGCTCGTCAGTATCCGTGACGGCATCCAGGTGGTGGCCATGCTGCCGCGGCATGAGAAAGCGCGGCTTGAATGGAAGATTCTGCAGGATGATGAGGTGTACCGCCGTCAGATGCACGCTCTTTTAAACCTGATGCAACGGGTTATCAGTCGGGGATTTCTGTATGCGCCGGCAGTGATACTGGCGGGCGCTGGCGTGCTTGTCTGGGGGGTTCCGCAGGACGGTGTCCGGCTGGTGACCGCCCTGCGGAATATGTCCCCCGGAGAGCTTATGCATCAGACCGGCTTCATCCTTCGCTATGTGCTGATGATTTCCTCCATATCGGTCCTGATAGCTGACATTGTGTCCGGTCAGGGTCTGCCAAATGCCTTCCGGCGCGCGTTGCTCGACAGGCTGCCGGCTGATGCCTGGTGTATCAGAAGAGGGACAGAGCGTTGAGAGGGCTGCGAAGCAAACACATCGGGGATGGTCTGGCCGCAAAGGGAGAAAGGACATGGCAAAGATATTAATGATGGCAGGCAGTGCCGTTGTTGTGCTGAGTCTGCTGGGGTTCCTGGTGCTGTTTCTGAAGGAACGTGCAACAGGGAAGACATCCCCGGTCCTGCAGGCGCTGAAAGCGGCGGGCATTCGTGCCGGAGAGGCAGAACAGAGACTGTGTCGCCAGCGGGTCTGGATGGGTAATGACACGCTGATGACGCCCCGGGAACAACATTTTTTCCGGGCATTGCTGAAACATACCGACCGGAAACACTGGCTGCTGTGCCCGCAGGTGCGAGTGGCGGATATCGCCAGCCTGGCACCCCATATCAGGCCCCGCTCCCGGACCTGGTGGCAGCTGTTCCGGATGGTGTCACAGTGGCACTGCGATGTGGTGGTGGTGGATATCAGGACCTTTGCCATTGTGGCCGCCATCGAGCTGGATGATGCGTCGCATCTGAAAAAACACCGGGTTCGCCGGGATATCCTGCTGGAAGAAGTACTCAGGCAGGCGGGCATTCCGCTGCTGAGAGACCGGGATGCTGAAAAGCTGGTCAGACAGATCAGGGCGTTTTTAATACGTCGGGAAACTGAAACTATCACCACACCATTGACGGTGGTCAGGGGAGAATACAAAGGATGAACAGGAAAATAGCAGTAATAAACAGAACCCGTGTCCGCACAGGATTTGTGGCCGGAGTCCTCAGCCTGAGCCTGTTAGCGCTGGCGCCGGCAGTCGACGCCGCGACCATCGAGACAGGTTTTTCTCCGGAAGGCACAGCCCTGCAGTTGGTCCTGAAGACCCTCGATTCCGCGCAGCAGGAAATCCGGCTGATGGGGTATTCCTTCACCTCCCCGGAGGTGGTTCGCTCACTCATCGCGGCGAAACGACGTGGGGTGGATGTCCGCGTGGTGCTGGACCAGAAGGCAAATAGCGGAAAAGCCAGCATGGCCGCCCTGAACCTGCTGGCCAGCGCGGGCATTCCGGTTCGTACGGTCAGCGCCTACAAAATTTTGCACGACAAAGTGATCGTCGCGGACAGGCGCAATACAGAGGCCGGCTCGTTCAATTTCAGCCGTGCCGCTGACCGTTCGAATTCAGAGAATGTGCTGGTTGTATGGGATGACCCGGCTCTTGCCCAGCGCTACCTGCAGCACTGGTCGTCTCGCTGGTCACAGGGAACGGACTGGAAACAGACATACTGACACCGCCATAAACGATCCCCGGACGTAAACCGTGCGCCAACGTGGGTTACGTCCATAAAGTAAGTCGCTGATTTCAGGAATCTGTAGTATTCTCTGCAAACGATCCTTTTTTAGATCCTTGAGGAGGCAGAGATGTCGCAGATTGATAATGCAGTAACTTCCTCTTCTAAAGATAAGCGGGTCTATCGTAAAGGTAGTCCAATGTCAGCCTCTGAAAAACAGATGGCCGCAGTTGCAAGAAAGCGTGTCACACATAAAGAAATCAAAGTCTTTGTACGCAACCCATTGAAAGATATCCTTATTGATCTCTGTAGCCGTGATGGAATAACGCAAGCCCAACTTGTTGAAAAATTGCTCGAAAAGGAATTCAAAGCTCAGGGGTTACTCAAGTAAAGTCTTTACTTTGATTTGAAGCGTGCTAGATTACTGATCGTTTAATGAATTTTGGTGGCTGGCCACGCCGTAAGGTGGCAGGGAACTGGTTCTGATGAGGTGTCTACCCGGAGCCGGAAAAGACAAAACCCCGATAATCTTTCTATTCTTGGCGGGACAGAAGATTAACGGGGCCTTAATAAACTGCATAGAAGCTGTTGCTCTATGCAGGGAGTATAGTTTTATGCTCAGAAAACTGCAATACCCGTTTCTGTGCCATTTGCTCCTTCCGTGCAACATAAGCGCGGGATGGTGTGACTGAACAGCACAATCCGCAACACTGGAGTCAGCTGGATACGGAAGAACAGATCCGTTTCTGGCAGGGCGTTGAAGATGGCCACGTTGAATCTTTTCTGGTTTCCCCGGAGAAGAAGCGTACCCGTCGCCGTCGTGGTGAGCACTCCACCAAACCCAAATGCGAAAACCCGTCCTGGTTCCGGCCGTCTCACTATAAGGCGCTCGGTGGCCAGCTTGGCCACGCCTATAACCGTCTGGTGAAGAAAGATCCGGTCACGGGGCAATTCAGCCTGCGCATGCATATGTCCCTGCACCCGTTCTATGTCCGGGAACGGCAGCGCGCCGGGCGAAAATATGCTTTCCGTCCTGAAAAACAACGTCTCCTTGATGCGCTGTGGCCGGTGCTGGTCAGCTTCTGTGATGCCGGTAAACACACGGTAGGGATGTGCGTGTCCAGGCTGGCCAGAGAGCTCAGTCCGAAAGACGCCAAAGGTAAAGTCATTCCGGAAACCGAAGTGACCATTCGCCGGGTTTCGGCGCTGATAGCTGAGCAGGTCCGCTTTGGTGTCCTGGGGGTGTCAGAAGAAACCGCCTGGGATCGGGAGTCCCGTAAACGTCTGCCAAAGTACGTGTGGATCACCGCCGCCGGCTTTAAGATGCTGGGCGTTGATTTAATGAAGCTGCAGGAGCAGCAGCTGAAGAAACTGTGCGAAAGCGAGGAACGTCAGGCGCTCATTAAAGAGGGCCTGTTAGGCGAGCATGAGGAGATTTCTGTCCATAAGGCGCGCAAGCGCTGGTATCAGCAGCGCAGCCTTGAAGCCCTGAAATACCGCCGGGCAAAAGGAGCGGCACGTAAGCGTGCCAACCGTCTGGCCAGAATGCCCCAGGATCGCCAGGTCTATGAAATGGCCTGCTGGCTGAAGAAGACGCTGCCGGCAGACGAACTCTATGGCTATTCCGCAGACAAACTTGAGCAGCTGGCGGTACAGCACCTGTACCAGCTGGAATTGTCGCTGAGTCACTCACCGCCGCATTAGTCCGGAGAGCCACAACCTGTTTATTTAACAGCCCCTCCGGGGCTTTTTGTGCTGGTTTTTTTCGGCTATTTTCACCTCATCATCTTTTCCCTGCCGGAATTATTCTCTTCCCCTGACGACTCCGCCGGCATGATGGCCATGAAACGCACCATCATGGTCAGTTATCCACATAAACCCGCAAACAGATAAGTTTCAGTTTCCGGAAATGGATAATCTGAATCCCGCAAAACAGTCTTAACCCAGTTATTAATCCCCTGCATGACAAACAGCAGGGAGATCTTTTGTCTTTGTCATCATTGTGAATAAAACAAAAAGGCCTTCGCTAACAGCGGTCGTAAACGCCCGCGCCGCTCAGATCTAAAAGTACCTCCCGCCGACAAGCGGCGGGCATATAACCAGCACACAGATTAGTTACATCATTCAATAGATCCCTTTTTTAAAACAAACCCCGGCGCCGTTCTGCGACTCCGAGCCCCTCCCCACCACTGAAAAGCGCCGCCGCCCCCGGCCGAAGGCCGGGAGTGATGTCGCTTTTAATGATGGGTGTTGTAACTACTCTTCTTCATCGCTGTCGGTGGAGCTGCGGGCAGTTCTTTGGTACACGCTCGTAAGCGGCCCTGCGGCCCTGCGGCCCTGCGGCCCGCTAACGCGGAGATACGCCCCGGCTGCGGCTGTCGCCTTGCCGGGACCACTCCGACCGCGTACAGAGGCATCTGAGACGTTTTTAGCGGGTATAGCTTTGCAGCTACCGTGTTAAGTTCCCTGGTGTCGCTGAGATAGTTGATGAACATCCCCCTAAGCGTCAGCAGCAAGCTGCCGCCGCTAAGGCCCCGGAAATCACGCCCTTTACGTCGTAAACGCCGTAAAGCCCGCTCACCGGGGTTAAAAGGGATTACTTTGACTTCTTCATTGCTGTTAGCGGGTTAAGGCTAATCAGGGCAGGGGGTAGGGTGGCAGAATTTATAGCCCGGCAACCGGCTACGCCGGGCTTTCGGCGCCATTTGACTCCACAGACACATGTAACCTCATCTGGCGCCTCCATGCCGCTGACGCGGCATCAGGAAGTGTAGACTTTAACGTCTGCTTTGTGCCAGGAGCGGAAGTTGTTAATTACAGTTTGCGTGGATCACGGGTCAGGGTCACTCTACTTAATACTACTCGTCCCCACCTTCGGTGATCAGACCTGACTTTTTCAGCTCAACCGCCAGCTCCTGTAAGCTCGGGCGAATTGCTTTTTCCAGACGGGTCATACCATCAATCATCCAGCTAATGATGTCAGGCCAAAGTTCTTTGTTTCCGCCGTCAAATGCTTTTGCACAAACAACCTGGCAGCTTTTTCTCTCAGGCAGTAGTCGCCAATTGAGCATCCCACCAAACTGCGACTCAATATGCGTTTTGCGCTCTGACAGACGCTCAAACAGCCATGTATTTTCTACCGCATCTGAACGTGAAATATTGAGCTGAATGCGAGCATCTTTTTGCGAGAAGATCACTTCAAAAGGCACGCCACTAACCCCCGAACCCGCTGCCAGCCAATGGTCTGTCGTAGGTGCTCGGTTGTTAAATAATGAACATGTGCTGGTACGGAATTTTTCCAGTGCTAACGACCAGAACTCACGGCGTAAATAATGTCGTTGTTGCAGTTCGCTACTGCTTGAGGTGGACTGCTCTTCTGCCTCTTTCTGCGCCATTCCAATCATGTAGGATTCCGCTTCAGGAGTCGGAATGACCTGCCGTATATCGACAAAAACATCCTCGGCAAAGAGGTACGGCGTCGCTTTGAAGCATTGCACTCGGATGCCAAACTGCATTAGCCATAGTGCAGTATTGGTAACTTCTTTGCGGAAATTCGCCGCTACCATGATAACGCGCTGTGTCCCTTTTCGATTGAGCACACCTTCTTTCAAACTTTCCCAGCCCATAAATTCTGCAATAACTTCTGCCGCAGGGCGGATTTCCGAGGGTTCATGTTGTGTAAGATAAAGCTGAAAAATTTCGACAACGCTTTCCTGACGAAGGTTGGCGCAGTAACCCGCATACTTCAGCGCCTGCCAGACCACGTCACGCCCTGAATCATCAAGTTTATTCTCGATAATGACCAAGTTGCCTTTTTTGTCGATAGCCAGCAGATCGAGACGTTCGTTAGTCTCATCAAAACCAGCAAACTCTTTCTGAATAAGGGGTCTGAGGGCCAATGGAACGAAAACGTACGCTAAGGAAATAACCAATTGTTATAATTGATATTATTCATTCTTCTCTATGAACTGAAAGCCCGCACTAAGCAATGTTTTAGCCTCAAATGACTTTTTTACCTACCCAACTAACGTAACGATCGCACATCAGGTCGTTTTTCAACCGCATAGTGACACCTGCACTCACATGCGAGAAAACACATATGATTTTGACTTCTTGTTTTGGTGGAGAGACAATACCCATTCATAGCAGGAGTACATAATGCCAGAAATTGCATCCCTACAACTTTTCAAAATACTATCTGATGAAACCCGCCTGGGTATCGTGCTACTGCTCAGGGAGATGGGGGAGCTGTGCGTATGCGATCTCTGCACAGCGCTGGAACAATCACAACCCAAGACCTCCCGCCATCTGGCGATGCTTCGGGAAAGTGGCCTGTTGCTGGATCGCAAGCAGGGGAAATGGGTTCATTATCGCTTATCCCCGCATATTCCTTCCTGGGCTGCCCTGGTGATTGAGCAGGCCTGGTTAAGTCAACAGGACGACGTACAGGCCATCGCCCGTAAGCTGGCATCGGCCAACTGCTCTGGCAGCGGTAAGGCTGTTTGTATCTAAAAATTTTGCCTGTACATATATGTTTTTACGAATATGAGGTGTTAAAGATGAAAATGTTAACGGTGTTTGATCCGGCGATGTGCTGCAGTACCGGCGTTTGTGGTTCAGATGTCGATCAGGTTTTGGTCAATTTTTCTGCTGATGTGCAATGGCTGAAAGGGCGTGGGGTTCAGATCGAACGTTATAACCTGGCGCAGCAGCCTATGAGCTTCGTTGAGAACGAAAAAGCGAAAGCATTCCTTGAGGCTTCTGGAGCTGAAGGGCTTCCGCTGCTGTTGCTTGATGGTGAAACGGTGATGGCCGGGCGATACCCAAAACGCGCTGAACTGGCTCGCTGGTTTGGTATACCGCTGGAAAAGGTGGGTTTAGCTTCCACCAGTTGCTGTGGTGGTAAAACTTCCTGTTGTTGAGTATGTCAGGAGGACATATGAAATTCTTAGAGAATATCCCGTCTTACCTGTTTTTCACCGGTAAGGGAGGTGTAGGCAAAACTTCGATTTCCTGCGCAACGGCTATACGTCTGGCTGAACTGGGAAAGCGTGTTCTGCTTGTCAGTACCGACCCGGCTTCCAATGTCGGTCAGGTATTCGATCAGACTATCGGTAACACTATCCAGCCCGTGACTGCTGTGTCTGGTCTTTCGGCTCTGGAGATTGACCCGCAGGACGCCGCCCAGCAATACCGCGCCAGAATCGTTGACCCTATTAAAGGTCTTTTGCCTGATGACGTTGTTAACAGCATCAGTGAACAGCTTTCAGGAGCTTGTACGACAGAGATCGCTGCATTCGACGAGTTTACTGGCTTACTGACTGACGCTTCTCTGCTGACCCGCTTTGATCACATCATTTTTGATACTGCCCCAACTGGCCACACTATTCGCCTTCTTCAGCTTCCCGGAGCCTGGAGCAGCTTCATCGAAAGTAACCCGGATGGTGCTTCCTGTCTTGGTCCAATGGCTGGGCTGGAAAAACAACGCGAGCAATATGCTCATGCGGTTGAGGCATTATCCGATCCTGAACGAACTCGCCTTGTGCTGGTCGCGCGATTGCAAAAATCAACACTGCAGGAAGTCGCTCGTACTCATGACGAATTATCAGCTATTGGCCTTAAAAATCAGTATTTAGTCATTAACGGTGTCCTGCCTGCGAGCGAAGCAGAACGTGATGCACTGGCCGCTGCAATATGGCAACGGGAGCAAGAGGCGCTGGCAAATCTTCCTGCCGGGTTATCTGATTTGCCGACAGACAACTTATACCTGCAGCCGCTGAACATGGTTGGTGTATCCGCATTGAAAGGCCTGCTCAACGAACACGCTGAGATAACATCGCTTCCTGAACAAAGCCCACAGAACAAGCCAGAGAATATGTCGTTGTCTGTCCTGGTTGATGATATCGCCCGCAGTGAACACGGTTTGATTATGCTGATGGGCAAAGGTGGTGTGGGCAAAACCACAATGGCTGCGGCTATCGCCGTCAGTCTGGGTGATGCTGCCAACTTACTGATTTAGTGTATGATGGTGTTTTTGAGGTGCTCCAGTGGCTTCTGTTTCTATCAGCTGTCCCTCCTGTTCAGCTACTGACGGGGTGGTGCGTAACGGCAAAAGCACTGCCGGACATCAGCGCTATCTCTGCTCTCACTGCCGTAAAACATGGCAACTGCAGTTCACTTACACCGCTTCTCAACCCGGTACGCACCAGAAAATCATTGATATGGCCATGAATGGCGTTGGATGCCGGGCAACCGCCCGCATTATGGGCGTTGGCCTCAACACGATTTTCCGCCATTTAAAAAACTCAGGCCGCAGTCGGTAACCTCGCGCATACAGCCGGGCAGTGACGTCATCGTCTGCGCGGAAATGGACGAACAGTGGGGATACGTCGGGGCTAAATCGCGCCAGCGCTGGCTGTTTTACGCGTATGACAGGCTCCGGAAGACGGTTGTTGCGCACGTATTCGGTGAACGCACTATGGCGACGCTGGGGCGTCTTATGAGCCTGCTGTCACCCTTTGACGTGGTGATATGGATGACGGATGGCTGGCCGCTGTATGAATCCCGCCTGAAGGGAAAGCTGCACGTAATCAGCAAGCGATATACGCAGCGAATTGAGCGGCATAACCTGAATCTGAGGCAGCACCTGGCACGGCTGGGACGGAAGTCGCTGTCGTTCTCAAAATCGGTGGAGCTGCATGACAAAGTCATCGGGCATTATCTGAACATAAAACACTATCAATAAGTTGGAGTCATTACCGGGAGTGTGAATATCGAAACACCATCACAGAATAATGCCAGATAGAAATGCGATAGTAGGGTTGGATATTTAAATAAGGAGCATCCCGACTTAAAATGAATATGACTGCGTAACCAGGCGCAATAAAAAAAGCGAAAGAATCGCTTTTATTCTGGTTGTTTTTTCGAAGAGTGACCGTTTTCTGAGATGACAAGAAATAAGGAAGTCCTATGATCGCTAGCGGAATAGTTCAAAAACTGAATGCGCAAATGAATCAGGAGTTTTATACCTCAAATTTGTATCTTCAGCTCAGCCAGAGGTGCAGCGAGAATAGCCTTAATGGCACCGCACTATTTTTGCGTCATCAGGCGCAAAATACGGTGACGCAAATGATGCGCATGTACGAATACATCAAACAGAGCGGCGCCACGCCGGTGTTACAGGAGCAACACGCCCGGTGCGGTGAATTTTCCACGCTGGAAGATCTGTTTGAGCAGACGGTAAGCGATTACCAGAAGCGCATTAATGCGCTGACCTCTTTGACGGAAGACGCCCAGGCAGCAAACGATAAGTCAGCGATTAACTTCCTGAAGCGATACAGAAAAGAGGAAATCGTGGACGGGACGCTGTTGCAAATCATTCTGGATGAAGTCCGCAGCGCTAAAAAAGCGGGCATCAACATGCAGCAAACCGACCACTATCTGGTTGGCGTGATCGATCGCTATCACTAAATCAATTTCGCAGTACGAGGAGGTTTTACGCCTCCTCAGAAAATCTGTTTTACATCAGAAACAGAGGTTTATGCCAGTGAACATTTGATACCCAACACGTCATAGTGATTTTTTAACTTAGCGTTTTTATATCGTGCCAAAAATGTCTCTGCTTGTGTCTTTATATTAAGGAAGGTGCGAATAAGCAGGTCATTTCTTCCCAAGCTGACTCGCTGATTAAAATTTCGCGGATCTGGGCCGATTTTTTTCCCGCAAACACATCGAATCAGCCTATTTAGGCTATTTTTTCCACCATTTCTGGCGTTATTTCCGGTTTTTACTGAGATCTCTCCCACTGACGTATCATTTGGTCCACCCGAAACAGGTTGGCCAGGGTGAATAACATCGCCAGTTGGTTATCGTTTTTCAGCAGCCCCTTGTATCTGGCTTTCACGAAGCCGAACTGCCGCTTGATGATGCGAAACGGGTGCTCCACCCTGGCACGGATGCTGGCTTTCATGTATTCGATGTTGATGGCCGTTTTGTTCTTGCGCGGATGCTGCTTCAAGGTTTTTACCCTGCCGGGACGCTCGGCGATCAGCCAGTCCACATCCACCTCGGCCAGCTCCTCGCGCTGTGGCGCTCCTTGGTAGCCGGCATCGGCTGAGACAAATTGCTCCTCTCCATGAAGCAGATTACCCGGCTGATTGAGGTCATGCTCGTTGGCCGCGGTGGTGACCAGGCTGTGGGTCAGGCCACTCTTGGCATCGACACCAATGTGGGCCTTCATGCCAAAGTGCCACTGATTGCCTTTCTTGGTCTGATGCATCTCCGGATCGCGTTGCTGCTCATTGTTCTTGGTAGAGCTGGGTGCCTCAATGATGGTGGCATCCACCAAAGTGCCTTGGGTCATCATGACGCCTGCTTCGGCCAGCCAGCGATTGATGGTCTTGAACAATTGACGGGCCAGTTGATGCTGCTCGAGCAGGTGGCGGAAATTCATGATGGTGGTGCGATCCGGCAGGGCGCTATCCAGGGATAATCGGGCAAACAGGCGCATGGAGGCGATTTCGTACAGGGCATCTTCCATGGCACCGTCGCTCAGGTTGTACCAATGCTGCATGCAGTGAATACGCAGCATGGTCTCCAGCGGATAGGGCCGTCGGCCATTGCCCGCCTTGGGATAAAACGGCTCGATGACAGCGGTCATATTCTGCCATGGCAGAATCTGCTCCATGCGGGAGAGGAAAATCTCTTTTCGGGTCTGACGGCGCTTAGTGCTGAATTCACTGTCGGCGAAGGTAAGTTGATGACTCATGATGAACCCTGTTCCATGGCTCCAGATGACAAACATGATCTCATATCAGGGACTTGTTCGCACCTTCCATAGCTAAACATGATTTCCCCATCAAACAGTAAGTCGTGTCAATTCCTAGAGTTAACACATTTCTGATCATGACTCACACGTTACGTTCAGTCGGTAGCCATCTGTGCAAAAAATGCGCTTAGCGTAGGATAATTTCCTTTTTCCAAGCGGACCCCAGGTTGTACCAATGCAGCATGCAGTGAATACGCAGCATGGTCTCCAGCGGATAGGGCCGTCGGCCATTGCCCGCCTTGGGATAAAACGGCTCGATGACAGCGGTCATATTCTGCCATGGCAGAATCTGCTCCATGCGGGAGAGGAAAATCTCTTTTCGGGTCTGACGGCGCTTAGTGCTGAATTCACTGTCGGCGAAGGTAAGTTGATGACTCATAATGAACCCTGTTCCATGGCTCCAGATGACAAACATGATCTCATATCAGGGACTTGTTCGCACCTTCCTTAGGGAATGTCTAAAATAGCGAAGCCATAGCATAGAATTTTTAATGGCATTATGATCAGGACATAAAGGACTTCATGCAGGGAAAAAATATCCCAAAAGAAACTGGTCATGTCAGCACACCAAAGGATCCTCGCCGGATCCTTTGGTTTTTCTCAGCCACAATCGCTTAACGTGAGTTTTCGTTCCACTGAGCGTCAGACCCCTATCACTGCTTAGCTGTTAATTTCTCAATCTCTTGAGCAATAGCATTAGCCTGCATAGAAGTGAGTTCAATCATCGTTCTACGGAAATTAGCCCCGCCCCCGGTTAACTCTTTAAAGCGACGCGCGGAGATAGCTTTGAAGCCGGTTTTAAAATCTTTGAGTGGCTTAGCATATTTATCATCAGCTACACCGTAATGTTCGCTTTTCACAAGCTCACCATCTACAACACCAGAAGCAATGATGCCTACGCCACTCTGATACAGATAGACCTTATCACCTTTAGAAAGCTGGCAGATGTACTCCTTCCAACCTTCGCAAAAAGCCGCAGCCTCTTGGTTTTTAACCATATCGAAATGCGTTTCTACATCGTTGTTGTAGTTCGTATTCAACATGAAGGCTTTCCTATCAAGGAAGCTGGCTGCGCTGTCTTCACGCTGATCAACTAGCTGCTCTTTCATTTCAGCACTAATCAGAGAGTGCTCCTTTAGTAGTTCATTCGCAGTCACTACTCCGGC
This sequence comes from Klebsiella electrica, assembly GCF_006711645.1. Taxonomy (NCBI): domain Bacteria; kingdom Pseudomonadati; phylum Pseudomonadota; class Gammaproteobacteria; order Enterobacterales; family Enterobacteriaceae; genus Klebsiella; species Klebsiella electrica. Next base: position 82,248 of record NZ_CP041249.1, read on the forward strand.
CTTGATGAATTCGCTGATTAGCGAGCTCTTAGAGCGATCAAAACTTAAAGATAGTTCGTCCAACTCGTTGTTTAAAATGGTCGGAAGGCGGATAGATATAGGCGCAGAAACGCTATCATCGATTTGATTAAAAAGACTATTTTTTAAAATTTCTTTCAGATCTGGCATGGGTTTAATCTCGCTATCAGCATGAATACAATTTGTATTTATATAAATGTAATACAAATTGTAGCTAACGTCAATCGGGTAACGGTAATGCCGCGGCAGACCCGGCTGGCCGTCACTGCACAGATGAGTTTTGCCGTGAAGCCCCCACGCGAAAGCGGCAGTGACCACAGGGGCCACCGCCGAAAGATGAGAGTGAAGATCTGTTGACATTCTCTCTCCATTCATGTAGCGTTGCTAACTCTTAGTTATGCAGGCTTAACTTTCGGCAGATGGCTGTAACCATCTTACCGATACCCCTGAGTAGCAAGCTTCTTAATGGCATGACCCAGAATGGCGAAATGGCAAGTTTCACCAGGAAAAAGGTCTTAAGCCAGGGCACTACAGCCCAGACCACCCCGGCAGTAAGTCCCACATAAGCCACAAGAAGCAGGGCGCAGAGACAGGCGCTCCAGTATCGCTTCTGGCAGATGTGGTCCCTGGCACTGACGACCAGGCGTTGAGCGGTGGTGAAAATCGCGACAACAAAAGCGATTTCAGTCTGGAACGGGAATGCAAGCATTCCCACGATGTCGGACGTATTTTTCATTAAGCCTCCAAAGGCAATTTATTGATAAGACAGATTTATTAGTGTTCTTCATGTTGTGAACCTCACTTTTTGTCAAAAGGCACCCCCGCGCATCACATGATGTGAACGCCGTCGATACCGCACAGAATGTGGTTTTACCTGGTGCTGCTACGATGTATTCATTTTGTTACCTCCATACTGAAGCCTCTGTTAGATCTGCCGCCTGAACCACTGAAAAAAAACAGCATGAAACCGAGACGGGACGCCACAGCGGCCTGACTGGTGGATGCAATAAGTTTCATGGGATTGGGATAACAGAAAGGATTGGTTACCTGATATTATAGTATCAGGATCTGGATCTATTTTTCAATAGATTTAGATAACATATCACCAATTATCTTATAATATCACCGCCATGTCTCTGTTGCAATTCGCTTGTTTTAGCAAAAAGTGCTTTTACCTCAATCATTCCTGAGACGCCAGTATCTCAGCCGCGGGGGGTGTTGAGCTAATGCGTTTTTCAGTTATTTGCTCCCTGCCCCACCGGGGCTGTCTCATAAACTCTGACATAGAGGTGTGTCGCTGTTCCTGCCCGGCGGCGGGTAAATTCGCCCGCAGCAGTTCCTGACGTCAGGCGGCATCTGCGCCCGGCCCTGGAAAAGGCAGCTTTCAGGGACTTTGATGCTTCACGCAGGGCATCGTTTTCGTCCAGGTTCAGCGCCAGGCAGACCACCTGCCCGGGCGCCATCTTCGCGATCAAGGAAAAGGAAACGTTACCCCAGACATATCGACTGTTTCTGCTATTACTCATATTACAGCTCCTCGGATTATGGTGCCGGCCGCTACCGGCCCGGTTATACCATCTGGCTTTCAAGGCAGGCCAGCAGCTGCTGCGTCAGCCCGATCTCGACATTTTCATCCGTGACAAACTCTCCGGCATGCCAGGCATAGACATGAAATTCACACCGGTTATTGCGGAAGAAATAGGCCGGACCAGTGCCACCTGGCGAACTGAGTGACGTGGTGTATCCCGGGTCAGCAATGATGACCCATCCGGGAAACCTGGGAACCGGAGCTGGTACTGCTCCGTTATGGCCGTCTTTCAGCATGACCTGCACCCGCCATGCTGATTCGCCGTAACTCGCCGGGCGGTAACTGTATAAAGTCACGAACGAACCTTCCGTAACAAAGCCGGGAACCAGAGAGGACAGATTTTTAAGCAACCTGACGGAGTCGATATTTTTATAGAACTGATTTTCTGCATCAGGCTGAGTGGAGTAAAAAGCCTTTTCCCAGGCCATTCTGATAACAGCCCAATCCTGAGCGGCCAGCTCTGCAAACAGGGCCAGTTCAAGCGACAGCCCCCGCCTGAAGTAACTGATCCCAGCCATTCCTACTCTTGCCATATCCCGCAGATAAGGCGCATTATTAAAAAGGATACGCTTGAGATCATCATCGTTCTTCAGGTTCAGAAAACTGATGTAACCCTCGTTGATGCCAGGCAGCAGTCCTGAGTACCCGTTAGGGTCTGCACTGGCTCTCAGGTATTCAAAAAGCTCTGCATCCAGGGAAGCTACCAGACCACTCTTACGGATGAAATTTGAAATATCATCGCGGAAGGTGTCCACCAGGAGCTCCCGCAGCCAGGTTGTTTTGGGTTTGCCGGCACTGGCCGCCTGGCTGGTAATAATATAATCAAGATAGCCCGGAATATTTCTGATGGTATACGAAACCGTACCATCATCGGCTTCATTGTCTGATCTGCCATCATTAACCATATCATCTACCTTTTTTGTTTACATATCACTTTATGAAAAAAGGATATCCTAAAACAAAGGGTGACTAAATACTGCGAAGTATACTTTTCCAATAATAGTACTTGATTGATTGCTTTTTAACCGCACTTGTTTTATAGATCCGATTTCTGGTGGTTCCGGATCTCGTCGATTATTTGCACAAATTTTGGAAAGAATTGAAAAAATGTGCTATAATATAAGATAGTTAGATTGGCATTCCCTCCCGCATCTCAACCCGGTCTGACGGGTTAATCTCGACAATCACTCGCTCATCATTTCCGGAAATCTTTCTATAATTGGTTTTTCGGAAGTACGGGAAAGGTGCGTCCGGTAATTGCGGGTGGTGACTGTTATCTGACTAATCACTCAGAGTGAACAACGGAATGTTACTTGGGTGATGATAAATAAATATAACTAATAGATGTGTAACGATAAGGAAATCAATAATGGAAAATAAATGGATACTTGAGGATGCTGTCAGCATTCTTAAAACTTTGGGTCATATCAACCTTTGGTATCTCGAAGAGCAGTTCGGTCAGTTGCCAGCCACCCGAATCATTGTCTCTGACGATAACCGCACAGTGGCGATGTGGTCTGAGCAAAAACACGGCTGGGAAATATGGACGACCGCACTAACTGTTTCCATTGGAATCAGAAGTACGGTTGCTGCCAGTGGCCAACGTGTGACTCCTGAATGGTTGTTCCAGCAGATGATAATTGAGCCCATCTAGTCTGATGGCGCCTTGATTCTTGCATCACGTTTTACTTGAGCGTTTTATGCTTCTTCCGAAGCGTTCTCCAATAAATACAGGCGGGATTTCTCATATGAAAGACATGATGATTGATATTGAAGCGGAACGATTTAATGAATGGCTTGAGGGAAATTACCCGGATATTGTCCCTGAGTCTGAAGCATGGGAGGAGGCCGCGAACCTGTATTACTGGGAGCAGGAGGCGCTTGCTGATCAGGCTCAGTGGGATCATGAACATGGACTGTTCGTGGTTTCCCTGAACGATGTTCATCAGCGTCACCGGCACGCAAGACAGGAGCTGCAGAAGCTACATGCCCTGCTCGACAGAGAGCAGCCAGAACTGGTGTACAGGATGTCTTTCGTCCATGCAGTGACTGTCATGGAAGCATACCTGATGTACTGCGCCAGGGCTCTGCTGGAACATGACTGGCCTCTTAAACGCTTCAGGGATGAATATTACCTGAATTCCGAACGCGTCAAAAAAAACAAAAAGCAGTCTGTGCGTGAGATGGAACTTGATATGTTCAGGCCCGCCGCACGCAATTATGTTTCCCGAATGACGTTTCATAACGTTAAAACCATTGAGCGCTATTTCAGCGCCGTGCTGCATACTCCGCCCGTCTGGCCGGTTAAGCCGCTGGGCATTATTGCAGACTGGCGAAACGACCTTGTGCACCGTAACGGGGTGGATGAGCATGATGTGCCAAGAGGTATATCAGCGCAGCAGCTACAGAATGCTCTTCAGAGAGTGTCTGACCTTATAGAGGCAGCACACCGTTCCCTGTGCCAGGAGGTGGACTATTTCGGAAACTGGCGTAGTGAGGAAAACCGGGAAATTATTGCTTCGGCGCTGAACATATCAACAGACAGAGATGTTTCATGATGACCGGACTCGTTACCCTGGGATCGCAACCAGGAACTGCAGCGCAGCTGCCGGTGGCTATCGACTACCCTGCCGCCCTCGCCCTGCGACAGATGGCCCTAGTACAGGATGAACTACCGAAATATCTGCTGGCGCCTGAAGTGAGCGCCCTGCTCCATTATGTGCCCGATCTGCACCGAAAGATGTTGCTGGCCACCCTCTGGAATACCGGAGCGCGCATTAACGAAGCGCTGGCGCTGACAAGGGGGGATTTTTCGCTGGCACCGCCGTATCCGTTTGTGCAGCTGGCCACGCTCAAACAGCGTGCGGAAAAAGCGGCGAGAACGGCCGGGAGAGCGCCCGCCGGCAATCAGGCCCATCGTCTGGTTCCGCTATCCGATCACCAGTACGTCAGCCAGCTGCAGATGATGGTGGCCACGCTGAAAATTCCGCTTGAACGCCGAAATACACGCACCGGCAGAACCGAAAAAGCGCGTATCTGGGAGATTACCGATCGCACCGTTCGTACCTGGATTGCTGAAGCAGCAGAAGCCGCGGCCGCCGACGGTGTGACATTCTCAGTACCGGTGACGCCGCACACGTTCAGGCACAGTTACGCCATGCATATGTTGTATGCCGGTATACCGCTGAAGGTGCTGCAGAGTCTCATGGGACACAAGTCGATAAGTTCGACGGAAGTCTATACGAAAGTGTTTGCGCTCGATGTAGCGGCACGCCACCGTGTTCAGTTCCAGATGCCGGGGACCGAGGCGGTGGCGATGCTGAAAGAACGGATTTAACGGCTACAGACTGACTCGCCGTAGGCTTGTCCAACCCCTTGTCTATCCAGAAGCGAGTTCTTAACAGACAAGGGGTTCAGAATGAAATGCCGGGGAGGTACTTTGCCTCATCCGGGCACTAATCGCGTTCTCAGGAGGGATGAATCAGTGGCGTATCTGCGCCAGGTCGTCTTCGGTCAGGCCGGTCATTTTCATCACGGTGCTGCGGTCAATGCCGCTCCTGAGCATGGTACGGGCAACTTCCAGCTTGCCTTCCAGCTTGCCTTCCAGTTTGCCTTCATTGCGGCCTTTTTCAATACCACGTTGTTCACCCAGCTGGATGCCCTTCTCGATCCCCTGCTGGATACCCTTCTCAATACCTTTCTGCTCAAGCTGCTGTGCGATGGTCATAAGTGCGTCCCCGTGCTGTGGCACACGCTGTGCCAGTTCGCGTACAAAGGCTTCGGCGTCGGCTGTTTCGCCTGCCTGAAGTATATAGTGTACCAGCGATATGACCTGGGATGAAGACAGATAGCCGGCCAGCAAAATGGGCGCCAGCCGGTCCACCAGTTCAGCGAGGTCGCGCTGGTGAATATGTTTCTGCAGTAAGGTCAGGGCGGCCATACTGCGATGTCCGGCGATGTCATCATCCGGAATAACGGTCACATCAACCAGCGGGAAAGCGCTGCTGTAGAGTGTGCGTGCCAGCGCCGGGTCGTCAAACTCATCCAGCCAGCGGGTGGAGTACGGATACGGACTGCGCTTCCCGGTATAGAACAGGACCGGTATTACCAGGGGCAGTTTTTTATGCCCGGCCTCCAGATGGCGCTGCATGGCGGCCACCGCATAGCGTATCAGGCGAAAAGCCATATGTTTGTCGGGCGACGACTGGTGCTCAATGAGCACGTGGACGTAGCCATCCCCGCCGGTGGTTTTCAGGCTATAGAGAACGTCACTGAAATACTGGCGGAGGTCATCCTCAACGAACGAGCCGGATTCCAGTTTAAGTGTGCTGAGGTCGCAGATGGCCTGCAGCTCTGCCGGGAGATGCAGCTCCATGAAATCCCGGGCAATATCCGGCTGCGTCAGGAACTGCCGGAATGTCGCATCGTGGGGTGTGGGTGTTGTGGTTTTCTTTTTCATCGGTCCATGTTCTGAAAAATGACGCTGTCATCATATCACAGGCAAAAAATGCTAACATTCGATTGGAAGGGACTTGCTGTTTCTTCTGGGGGACAGTGCCGGGGTGGTTCTGTCCCCCTCTTCCCTGGCGTACCATTCACTCTACAGTTACAGACGTCTCTGAAGATATTTAAGTGGTCTTGCCGTTAATAGCCTCACATATCTGGTCACATCAGTCCGGAGGCGGAGGAAGCTCTCGGTATCGTTGACGTATACCCTAAAGTGATATGCTAGCGAGCTGTCTAGGATTGTTTAATCAAGGAGTCACTTGACACCCCTTACTCGCATTAAGCGTGTGGCCCGCAAAACGATTTGCTTCTCACGTTCCATCAAGGTCCACGAAAAAGCTATCGACTCATTCATCGAAAGTATATTTTCAACTAATTGGAGACATAATTCTATATCTCAGGAGATTAAGGGAAGCTGACTAGGCCATTTCATAAGCCAATATTTGGCTTTATCTTTTCTTGCTTTTAAAGTTCTTTCACTAATATCATTAATTTCATTTTGTTGTAGGATATTAACGAACTTACTCAGTGATATTTTACCTACAAAGTTTTCATGCCAAAGTAAACAAATTCCGAGTAGTAGATCTTCAATTTCGCTCAGTTCCATCGTTAAACTTTCTTCTATATTTCTTTGAATATACAACCCCTTACTAAACAGCTCAGCAAGATATAATCCTTCTTCTTTTGGTATGCCTGTGGCTGTGTAAAAAATACAACTTTCTGAATTGTTTGAGGGTAGTTTAACCATAATACTAGGATTTATCCCTTTCGCACGATCTAAACTGTTAAGAAATTTAGGTATTGTTAGCGCAGAAGCTGCTAAATCAATATTTCTAAAGGACTTGTTTTTTTTATCTATATGCTCAATGTCTTTGTTTTTTTTATTGCTGAAATAATGCGTCATTAACTCCATCGGTTCTGGTAGTAGACCCGAAAACATCCAGGGAAAAAGGCCGACTGGATTGGCACTGAATATTTCGTTAAAACTATTGTATAATGTATCATCCATACATTCATCTCCACTAGAAAAAATGAAGAGTTTTGATACATAGTCTTGAGGATAGCTCATTTTTAGACTTATCATAAAATCTCTTACTTTAATGTACCAAGCAGCATTTTTTATAAGTGAAAAATAAAACATAATCATATGATATACTATCATTTTCTGCATCACTTCAGGGGGCGTGGTCTTTAGTGCATTTCGTTGGTTTTGAGAGAAGTTTTCGGGGCTAGGTTTCAGGAATCGAAATAGAGAAAAATATCGCTTATGTAATTTTTCAATCTGATGATTAATACTATTGCTGTCAAACTCATGTTTGTATTTCAACGGAAATTTTTTGCTATATTTTTTGTAGTATTCGACCTGTGTACTATTTTCATGCTTTCGACATAATGCATGTAATATTGGTGCCCACTGCGTATATTTTTTGTCTTTTAGTAGTGGGTGCGATACCTCGTTTAAAGGGTCTCGACCTAAAGCAAGCTTGTGAGCTATACTTATAAAGTGCCCGTGAACCTGATCAAGACTAAATTCTTCATTACCTAACCTGCGGTATTTATTAGTGAATAAATCGAAGGAGTGAATCCTAAATGGAGTCATTTTGCCTTGAGGGTTACCATACTCGATGTCAACCAAGTTTGATGTAAGTTGCCGTTCACTAACTAATTTACATAACGCAATTAGAGTAGGATCTACGATTGTAATGTTTAGTTTCTGGCGACTATTCCTTTCTAATTCTGTACGAACTTTATAGTAAGCATGAATAATTTTTTTTGGTTCTAAGACGGAATGAGTAGTTGCTGCTGCAGTAAGTAATAATTTAAGTGGCATTTTGGGGTAGTTTTTAGTAAGGCATTCAGCATATGCATACAACTGACCTCTCAACATCAATGAATCATAATCATAATCATAATTATACCTAAATAGTATATCTAATATGTTATGACGTGGGCTAAATGCTTTCTCTAATATGTCATAGTACTGAGGCCTGAGGGCTAAAGGGATTTTGGCAAGACATTTTCTTAAGTGAACCAAACCAGATTCTTTTCTAAAATGTAAAGGTCCAAAAATTAAATTGAAGGCTATTCCAGCTTCAAACCATTCTCTCAACACATTTTCAGCCTCACTTAACTTTAAAACAATTTCTTTCATTCACACTCCCTCGAAAATTGCAATACATAAGTGGAAAAATAAGTCGAGTGGATAACTAAATTGCTGATGATTAACATGCCTACTCTTATGAGTTTTTACTCTTGAGGCAATCATACAGCATCATCCGTACATAAAATGGTTCGTTGGTGGGCTGTGGACTGTTCGTATACACAAAAGTGAGATAGATCATGGAAAAAGTAATTTGCTCATTATGCCATGGGCGTGGTGGTGATGTAATTATTACGTGCAGTAACTGCAATGGTTCAGGTTATGACCCACAAGATGATAAGCCGTTCGCGCAGTGCCATACTTGTTACGGAGAAGGTGAAGAAAACGCTGACGTTTGTCCTCGTTGTGGTGGTGATGGTTATTACTACGTAGATGAAGAAGAAGAAGAAGAAGAAGAAGAAGAAGAGGATGAGGATGAGGATGAAGGTGAGGATGAAGGTGAGGATGAAGAAGGGCTATAGCGGGTTGTAGTAGCGCACTGATACTGGGCATGCTCACCTCCACAACAAGATAGGTGAGAAAATAGCTAATATTATCAGTAGGTTTGATATTTTTGGCCAATCTGAGGGTGTTCATAATTCTGTGTAACTGCCCACTCGTTAAAGGTGATCGCTCAGGCGGTCACCGAACTCGATGTTAAAACGGCTCATTGCCATACGCCAGTCTCTCTGCGGTATCGTCCATTTCTTTGGTGCAGCTTTTATCGTCAGCCATATCACCTTTCTCACATAATAGAATTCGCATGCGAAATCTATTGCATATCATTATTGATACCTTAATGTTTCTCTGTATACTGTTTAGGTCGTCATGAAAGCACGACAACAAACGCAGTGGCAGATAGCTGCTTCTGCACCTGGCGAAACGCCTGACTCACAGGAGTGTGTATGAAATCCCGCAATGAATTCATGCCATTATTGAAATACTCTTTCAAGCCGTGCCGCCCCTTCTCAAACATTTCGCATGCGAAATCTTAAGGACTGTTACATGACACTGAAAATTGGACCTATCGGAAAACTGATCGTTGTATGTAGTCAGAAGGGCGGCATCGTTAAATCGCAGTCATCCAGTGAAATCGCACATGACCTTCGTAAAGCTGGTTTCCGTGTGCTTGAAATTGATATGGACTGGACAACTGGTCTGACGGAGAGGGCATTCCCTGACGCCTTACCTTATGAGATAGAACGCGAACCTTTAAGTAACAGTTTTACACCCGGTGAAGCGAATACATATCAGCTTTTCTTTTCTGAAACAGAGATTCGACCGATTGAGCTTCCTGGCGGGCGCTTTTTTATCGGTGCTACCAGTGAACTTAATGAAATCAACTACCGAAACAGCGACTGCATGTTCGACTTCAGGGACCGTATTGAAGAACTGAAGGAACAGTTTGATTTCATTATTGCTGATTCAGCGCCATCTTATTCAAATGTTATGATCGCAGCGCATATGTCAGCTGATTATCTTCTGATCCCTACCCTGCTGGAGAAGCAGGCCCGTAATGCGGTTGGTAAACAGCTTGCTTATATGCAGAAAATTAAGCGGAACTACAATCCTTCGCTGCAGTTCATGGGCACTTATGTGACCCAGACGCAGGTGAAAAATTATAAAAAACCACTTAAAGAAGGATATCTGGGGCCTATTGATACACTGAATCTGAACCTCCTCATCGAGATCCTTCAGGGAAAAGGCTACTCTGAAGAATACATTCTCGCCTATATATCATTTGTACCTGCTGCTGCAAAAGAAGCGATCGAACTTGGTCTCTCCTTTGATGAATATGACCCCAAGTGTCTTCCTGCAATTCAGTATAAAGAACTTACCCAGAAAATTATCAAGCTTGCAGGAGGTAAGTA
>NZ_CP041250.1 GCF_006711645.1 Klebsiella electrica
ATGAATGAGAATGTTTATATCGGCGAGGTTATAGGTCCAGATTGTGAAAGTGTTAACAATAAACTCACCGTCACAAGTAAGGCCACAGTTCAGCCTGTAGCCCTGATGAGATTAAATGTTTTTGTTCCTTCAAGCAGGCCTGCAAAGGGCACCAGAACATCAATCGATGCGACCTCTGTTCTCAAGGATCTGGAATTCTCAAGGCGGGAGGGGTACGACGATATTCGTATAACCGGTGAACGGTTGAGTATGGCCATCGACTTCAAGGTATGGGTCGGTATCATAGAAGCTTTCAGTAAGTACGGTTTAAAAACCAACAGCATTAAGCTTACTTTTCATGAGTTTGCTGGAATGTGCCGCTTTGAGTCTAAGAGATTCGATTCCCGTCTTAGAAAAAGTATTTCAGAAGCTTTGACCAGGATACGTGGCAAGACCATTACCTTTACCCGTAGCGACTCAGAGGGCCTTCAAAAAGTTTCCGTAACAGGTTTGCTTAAGACAGGTGAACTGGATTTTGCAAACGACCAGGTGGAACTTGAAGCTGATCAGCGACTATGGGAACTCTACCAAACTGATTACACTGTTCTGCTACGACATAAACCGATAAACGCTTTAACCCGAAAGGAAGCAGCTCAGGCCCTGTATACTTTCATCGAAAGCCTGCCTACGAACCCAGTCCCCATATCTTTCAAACGAATACGAGACAGGCTCTCATTGCTCTCTCCGGTAAAGGAACAGAACCGTATCATTAAACTGGCCCTCAAGCAGTTGCAGGATATTGGGTACCTTGACCACAGCATCACCAAAAAAGGTAAAGAGACTTTCATTCTGATCCACCGTCGCTCAGCAAATCTGAAACCAGGAACAGCTGTATAAGGTGTGTCAAAACGGGAAAGCAACGCGATTAAGGTGTGTTGAAACGGGAGGTCTCTTCTTAAACATCTTGATAGGTGTGTTGTAGGGGGAAGCCTCGCCTTAAACGTCTTAATAGGTGTGTTGTAGCGGGATGAGAACCTGTTAAATGTGTGTTTTTATCTGTATATACTTACGCACCTTCCCACTTCAACACACCTTTTTGGATAGAAATGAGAAGCTATCCCGCTTCTCACCACCTTTTACCAAATTTGTCTCACCGACTCCCCACTTCGACACACCGAAGATTCAAAGGCTTCCCACTACGCCCCACTTTTTGCTTCACGCGGTCATAACTGGTTGATACTACCCTCCCTAAAGGTAGCCTGGAGTTGAAAGCCGCATTATGTGGTTCTATGGGGATTTCGGATAAAGGCACCACTTTGCCATCTTGTTATCTTGTTATCTTGTTATCTTGCTATCTTGCTATCTTGCTATCTTGTTATATTGTTATCCTAACATCTTACTAATTTGTTAAGATACAAAAACAATTCAGTTATAAATCACACAGTTAACAACTTAACAAGATATTAACTTAATAAAGAAATTGCAATATTGTCGCCTGTTTGGCAATATTAAGTTGTTAACTTAACAACTTAATATGAGGCTATGATGATAATAGTATTGGGTAGTCAAAAGGGTGGGGTTGGTAAAAGTACACTGGCGGTATCTATAGCTGCGTATCTGATGTCACTGGGCAATAGAGTGATCATTGTCGACGCAGATGACCAGAAATCTGTATTGACCTGGTACAACAATCGTCCTGAAGATCTTCCCCATATTCCGGTTACTGGCGCAACAGGCAACATCAAAGCCATGCTAAAGGAACACGAGAAATCTTATGACTTTGTCATCGCAGACTGTGCTGGCCGCGACAGTGCAGAAATGCGTAGTGGGTTGATGGCCGCTGACGTATTCATTTCTCCGTTGCGGCCTTCTCAGATGGACCTGGATGTAGTGCCTCATACATGCTCTGTTTTTACAGCAGCAAAAGATTTTAATGAGGACGTCCGGGGATATCTCGTTTTAAACATGACGCCCACGAACATGTTTGTCAATGAAGCAAATCAGGCAGCTGACGTACTCAAGGATTATCCTGAAATGCGTCTGGCTAGTTCCCGAGTTTGTGATCGAAAAGCGCATCGAGATGCCTGGGCAGAATCAATGACAATTTTTGAAACGCAAAATGACAAAGCACAACAAGAAATCGAATCGTTAGTTAAAGAGGTTATTCTGTGAGAAATAGAGCAAATACTCCATCTCGTGATGAGGCAGCGTTTATTAACGGTGGTACTGCTGGTATTGATAATACCAAAGTGACTTCAGAGAGACCATTGGCTGTAAGTAAAGCAAAACCAGTGAGCATTTCCTTTTTTGAAGAAAACTTAAAAGACATTGATGATCTTATAACGGGTGAAATGATTTCAGGTAAAAGCAGAGTGAATCGTTCTGACGTAGTCAGGGCAGCGGTAGAGGCACTAAAAAGTTTATCAAAAACAGAGATATCCAGATTAATCGCAGAAGCGAAACAACGATAATATCTTGTTATCTTGTTATCTTGTTATCTTGTTATCTTGTTATCTTGTTATCTTGTTCAGGGTGGTAACACCTTTTATATCGAGGCAACAACTTCGTGATAGTGAAAATTTGCGGATGGCCTCAGTCCTATACATAAGGGGATATACATGAATTCAAATACTACAATCGCCTTACATTTTTCGCTTGCATTACTATTTACGTTGCTATCAGTGGCTGGTAGCAACCATGATTTAGCAGGAGTTGTATCTCAATTATTCCTTATTTTCATGGCTGCATTTTTTTTCTTTAGGGCAATGAGGGCCTTTCTGAACATAATTAATGTGATTGAAAGCTGTAAAAAGTGAGGCTGGATAAGCCCCCATTAAGCTTGGACTGTTTCCCACACAAGAACTACTTTTGGTCGAAACCTGGGGTATTACCCATAGTTGACCTATGTAGATTGGTTTGGGGTTAACTTTTTTATCAACGCAACAGCTTCAGCTTCCGGCATAGCAAACTGCACCCGGTGCCGTGCCGCGACATCGAGCGCAAACACCTTCGTATAGACCTCCGTGGAACTGATCGATTTGTGGCCCATCAGGCTCTGCAAAACCTTCAGAGGTATGCCGGCGTACAGCATATGCATCGCGTAGGAGTGACGGAACGTATGGGGGGTAACCGGTACTGAGAACGTCACCCCGTCGGCCGCTGCGGCCTCCACCGCTTCGCTAAGCCAGGTGCGCACGGTACGGTCTGTGATCTCCCAGATACGTGCCTTCTCCATTCTGCCGGTGCGCTTGTTTCGTCTTTCCAGCGGAATTTTCAGGGTGGCCACCATCATCTGCAGCTGGCTGACATAGTGGTGATCGGAAAGGGGAACCAGACGATGGACCTGACTGCCTGCGGGGGCACGACCTGCCGTCCTGGCCGCTTTCTCGGTGCGCTGCTTGAGCGTGGCCAGCTGCACGAACGGATACGGCGGCACCAGCGAAAAATCCCCCCGGGTCAGCGCGAGCGCTTCATTAATGCGCGCGCCGGTGTTCCACAGCGTCGCCAGCAGCATCTTGCGGTGAAGATCCGGCACGTAATGGAGCAGGGCGCTGACTTCCGGCGCCAGCAGGTATTTCGGCAGTTCATCCTGCACGAGCGCCATCTGGCGCAGGGCGAGGGCGGCAGGGTAATCGATGGCCACCGGGAGCAATGTTCCGGGAGATGCCGGAGATCCAACTGGAACCAGGTTATTCATAATTTCTGTTAACTTTTTTCGGCTATTTGCATTCTGAGGTAGGATCGCAAATTTAGCTAGGAATTGAAATACATCCCCTTTTGTGCAAAATCTGGTTGACATTCGCAGATTGACTACATTACCGTTCCGTGCAAAAGGTGGTTGGAGTCCAAAATGAACGAATTTACGGGATCGGCAGCTTCACAGGCTGACTTTATTTGGAAGAATGCGGAAGACCTTTGGGGGGACTTCAAGCATACGGACTTTGGCAAGATCATTTTGCCGTTTACCTTGCTGCGCCGCCTGGAGTGTGCGCTGGAGCCGACCCGCGAGGCGGTGAGAGAAGCGCATGACGCTTTCAAGGATGCAGATGTTGAGCTGGATACCATTCTGCGCTCAACCGCTGAATACCCCTTCTACAACACCTCTGAATACTCCCTTGGCACCCTGGGTAGTACCAAGACGCGCCGCAATCTGGAAGACTACATCGCCCTGTTTTCGGATAACGCCCGCGCTATCTTCGAGGAGTTTGAGTTTGGCAATACGGTGATCCGGCTGGAGAAAGCGGGCTTGCTGTACAAGATTTGCCAGAACTTTGCCAAGATCGACCTGCACCCGGACGTGGTGCCGGATCGGGTGATGAGTAACATCTACGAACACCTGATTCGCCGCTTTGGTGCCGAGGTCAATGAAGGGGCCGAGGACTTCATGACGCCGCGTGACATCGTTCACCTGGCGACCGCATTGCTGCTTGACCCGGATGATGCCCTGTTTGAGGCCAGCCCCGGTTTGATTCGTACTCTGTATGACCCGACCTGTGGCACGGGTGGCTTCCTCACCGATGCCATGAACCATGTGGGCGACTACGGTAACCGCGACAAGATCCCGCCAGTGCTGGTGCCGCACGGGCAGGAGTTGGAGCCGGAAACCCATGCGGTTTGTGTGGCCGGTATGCTGATCCGCCGTTTGGAGTCCGACCCTGGCCGAGATCTGTCGAAGAACATTCGTCAGGGCAGCACGCTGTCCAATGACCAGTTTGCCGGTGAGCGTTTCCACTACTGCCTGTCCAATCCGCCTTTTGGCAAGAAATGGGAGAAGGACAAAACCGCCGTCGAAGCGGAACACAAAAAAGGCGAGCTGGGCCGGTTTGGGCCGGGCCTGCCGAAAATTAGCGATGGCTCCATGCTGTTTTTGATGCACCTGGCGAGCAAGCTAGAACTGCCGATCAACGGCGGTGGCCGCGCCGCTATCGTGCTGTCGGGTTCGCCACTGTTTAACGGCGGTGCCGCGTCTGGCGAATCGGAAATCCGCCGTTGGTTGCTGGAAGACGACCTGATTGAAGCCATTGTGGCTCTGCCAACGGATCTGTTCTTCCGCACCAATATCGCCACCTACCTGTGGATTCTGTCCAACAAGAAGCCGCAGGAGCGCAAAGGCAAGGTGCAGTTGATCAACGCCACCGACCTGTGGACTTCAATCCGCAACGAGGGTAACAAGCGCCGTATTGTCAGCGATGAGCAGCGCCGCCAGATTCTGGACATCTACGCCGCATGCGAAACCGGTACGCTTTCCCGTATGCTGGACTACCGTACCTTTGGCTACCGCCGTATCAAGGTCTTGCGTCCGCTGCGCATGACCCTGGAGCTTGATAAGGTGGGCATGGAGCGGCTGGAAGCCGAAGCTGCCTGGGAAAAGCTCTCTGAGGCGCATCAGACATTCTGGCGCGAAGCCCTCAAGCCGTTGATCGGGCAAACGCAGCCCTATAGCTGGGCAGAAACCTTTGTCAGGGACGCGATCAAGTCCGTCGAAGCCAAGCAGCTCAAGGTCAAATCCAGCAAGACATTGATCACCGCGCTGATCAACGCCTTTGGTCACAAAGACCCGAAAGCCGAGCCAGTCACGGATTCAAACGGCGAGCTGGTGCCAGACACAGATTTAACTGATTACGAGAACGTCCCCTATCTGGAGGACATCGACGACTACTTTACCCGCGAAGTGCTTCCTCATGTGCCGGATGCCTGGCTGGATGAGAGCTTTACCGATGCAAGGGATGGCCAATTGGGCCGCGTTGGCTACGAGATCAACTTCAACCGCTTCTTCTACCAGTACCAGCCTCCGCGCAAGCTGCATGATATTGATGAAGACCTGAAGCAGGTAGAAGCCGAGATTGCCGCGCTACTGGCGGAGGTGGCCAGCGAATGAGCCAGTACAGAGCATATCCCGCGTATAAGGATTCCGGCGTTGAGTGGATTGGGCAGGTGCCTGAGCATTGGAAGGTAGCGAGAGTCAAGCGACTGGCGTCATTGCGCAATGAACGACGAAATGATGTATCTACTGATACCATTTATATCGGACTTGAGGATGTAGAAGCAGGATCAGGGCAGTACAAGCCAACGAATGGAAGCTCCCGTCAATCAGAAGATTCAACTGTAGGCATCTTTTATGAAGGGGATGTCCTGTACGGTAAGCTGCGTCCATATTTGCGAAAAGCCATTATTTCAGAGATGGCAGGGTGCTGCTCAACAGAATTTTTGGTTCTGAGGGCTGAAAAAACAGAACCCAGATGGCTGCAAGAATGGCTTTTAACTCCTGATGTAACGCATCAAATAGTGTCAGGATGCGAGGGAGCGAAAATGCCTCGTGCAGATTGGGGGCATATCGGTTCAATTGAAGTTGTATACCCAGATCAGCCTGAGCAAGCGAAAATACTAACCTCCCTCGACCGCGAAACCGCCCGCATTGATGCGCTTATCGAGAAGAAAACCCGCTTTATCGAGCTACTGAATGAAAAGCGCCAGGCGCTGATTACCCATGCTGTCACCAAGGGGCTAGACCCCAACGTGAAGATGAAGGATTCCGGCATTGAGTGGATTGGGCAGGTGCCTGAGCATTGGAAGGTAGCGAGAGTCAAGCGACTGGCGTCATTGCGCAATGAACGACGAAATGATGTATCTACTGATACCATTTATATCGGACTTGAGGATGTAGAAGCAGGATCAGGGCAGTACAAGCCAACGAATGGAAGCTCCCGTCAATCAGAAGATTCAACTGTAGGCATCTTTTATGAAGGGGATGTCCTGTACGGTAAGCTGCGTCCATATTTGCGAAAAGCCATTATTTCAGAGATGGCAGGGTGCTGCTCAACAGAATTTTTGGTTCTGAGGGCTGAAAAAACAGAACCCAGATGGCTGCAAGAATGGCTTTTAACTCCTGATGTAACGCATCAAATAGTGTCAGGATGCGAGGGAGCGAAAATGCCTCGTGCAGATTGGGGGCATATCGGTTCAATTGAAGTTGTATACCCAGATCAGCCTGAGCAAGCGAAAATACTAACCTCCCTCGACCGCGAAACCGCCCGCATTGATGCTCTGATTAGCAAGGCGGAACAAAGTATCACCCTGCTCAAAGAACGCCGCGCCGCCTTTATCACCGCCGCTGTCACCGGCCAGATTGATTTGCGAGGAAAACAATAAATGCAATCAGCAGCACATCAGGAAAAACACTTCCAGCAATACATCATTGACCGGTTGGTAGATCAGGGCTGGAAGCTGGGTGATTCCAAGTTCTACGACACCGAGCGGGCGGTGTACCCCGAAGACCTGGAAAGCTGGATCAAAACCAGCGGCCAGCAGGAAAAATGGGACAAGCTGGAACGGCTCAACGGGGCCAAAACCCTTGAAGTGCTGATGGACCGCCTAGATAAAGCACTGGAGAAACAAGGCACCATGCAGGTGTTGCGCCAGGGCTTTTCTATTGCCGGTTGCGGCCTGATCGAGATGACCGAGGTCGCACCGGAAGACAAGCGCAATGCAGCAGTCATTGAGCGCTACCAGGCCAATATCCTGCGCGTGGTGCCGGAGCTGAAGTATCACCCGGCCCGTGAATTTGCCATTGATCTGGTGCTGTTTATCAACGGTCTGCCGGTGGCAACCGTCGAACTGAAGACCGACTTCACCCAGTCCTGCGAAGCGGCCATGGATCAGTACCGCAATAATCGCCTGCCATATGACGCCAAGACCAAACGCAGGGAACCGCTGCTGACCTTCAAGCGTGGGGCTGTGGTACATTTCGCCATGTCCGACTCTGAAATCATGATGGCGACCAAGCTGGATGGAGAAAACACCTTCTTTCTGCCGTTCAATAAGGGGCGCAAGGACGAAAGCGGCACGGTACATGCGGGTAACCCGCCAGGTGAGATTAAGGCCGATGGTACTCAGGAATACCCTGTAGCCTACTTCTGGGAGGAGGTCTGCCAGCCGAATGCCTGGCTGCGGATTTTCCATAGCTTTGTCTACGTCGAGAAAAAGGACGTGGTGGATATTCAGGGCAACTGGTCGAAGAAAGAAACCCTGATTTTCCCGCGCTTTCACCAATGGACGGCAGTGAACCAGATGCTGGCCGATGCTCGCGAAAATGGCGCAGGCATGACCTACCTGTGTGACCACAGCGCAGGTTCCGGCAAGACCAGCACCATTTCCTGGACGGCCCATGACTTGGTGAAACTGCGCGAAGATAACGGCGACGCGGTGTTTAACAGCGTGATCATTGTCACCGACCGTAATGTGCTGGACGGCCAGCTTCAGGACGCGGTGAAGCAGATTGACCATCAGTTTGGTGTGATCGCCGCCATTGACCGGCAGAAGTCATCCAAGTCCAAGAGCAAACAGCTCTCGGATGCCTTGTTGTCTGGCACGCCGATTGTGGTAGTCACGATCCAGACCTTCCCCTACGCGATGGAAGCCATCATCACTGACAAGGCCCTGAAAGGGAAAAACTTTGCTGTGATCATTGATGAGGCGCATAACTCGCAGACTGGCTCTACCGCCGCTAAGCTGCAAGCCGCGCTGGGGATGAGCGGACAAGGCAAGATGTCCACCATGACGGTGGATGAACTACTGGAGCAACTGCAAAAGTCCCGCGCCCGCCCGGACAATATCAGCTACTTCGCCTTTACCGGCACGCCCAAGCACTCCACTTTGATGCTGTTTGGTCGCCCGACAGATCCAAGCCAACCGATCTCGGACGATAACCCGCCGCAAGCCTTCCATCTGTACACCATGCGCCAGGCCATTGAGGAGAAATTCATTCTCGATGTGTTGAACGGCTATGTGCCCTACAAAACGGCCTTCAACCTTTCCAAGCAGCTTGAAGACAGCAAGCGGGTAAGCGGCAAGGCCGCCAAACGCGCCCTGGCACAGTGGATGTCATTGCATCCCACCAATGTGACCCAGAAGGTACAGTTTATCGTTGAGCACTTCACCAAAAACGTCGCCCACCGGCTGGATGGCAAGGCCAAGGCGATGGTCGTGACCAGCTCCCGTGCCGCTGCCATTCGCTACAAAAAGGCGTTTGACCGCTATATCGAGCAGCACAGCGAGTACGGCTTTATTCATTCACTGGTGGCCTTCTCCGGCAAGATGACCGGTAAGCAGGTGATGCACCAGGATGACAGCGAGTTCAAGGATGATGTGTTTATCGTCGATGAGAACGAGGAATTCACCGAGCAGAGCATGAACCCGGATGTCCACGGGCAGGATTTGCGCTTTGCCTTTGACCGCCCGGAATACCGGGTGATGTTGGTGGCCGACAAGTTCCAGACTGGCTTTGACCAGCCCAAACTGGTCGCCATGTACGTGGACAAGAAAATCGCCAACCATGTGGAGATTGTGCAGACCTTCGCCCGCCTGAACCGGACGGCGCCCGGGAAGGATGAAGTCTTTATCATCGACTTCGTGAACGATCCAGAGAACGTGCGCAAGGCCTTTGCCACCTATGACAAGGGCGCTCACATCGGCGAAGTGCAAGACCTCAATGTGGTCTACGAGATCAAGGAGCGACTGGACGAGCACGGCCTGTACGACGAGAAGGACTTGGCCGCGTTCAAAGAAGCCCGCTTCAAAACCATACGTGACATCACCCATACTAAATCGCCACAGCACAAGGCGCTGTATGCCGCTACAGCTGGAGCGACGGCCTTGTATAACGACAAGATGAAAATGTTGCGCGGTGGCATGGCAACCTGGGAAGCAGCGTTTGAGAAGGCCCGCGCCAAGGGTGATGAGGCGGGCATGAAGTCTGCCGATCACCACCAGGATGAGTATGCCGAGCAAATCAAGGCGCTGATGGGCTTCAAGTCGGACCTGGGGCGCTTCTGCCGTACCTATTCCTATATCGCCCAACTGATTGATTTTGGCGACCCGGAGTTGGAGAACTTTGCCGCTTTCGCCAAGCTGCTGCAAAAGCGCCTTCAGCACGAAGCACCGGAAACCGTGGACTTGACAGGCCTGGTGCTTACTGGCTTTGACATCAATGCTCGACCCGATGACGTAGAAGACGAAGGCAAAACCCCGGTATTGCAACCAGCAGGTGCAGGCGGTGGTGGCGCGGCAGGCGACAAGCCGAAATTCGTCAAAGAGATTATCGAGAAGCTCAACAGCCTGTTTGGTGAGGCGACGCCGATCCAGGATCAGGTTGCTTTCGTTAATCAGATTTCAGCGATTACCGGTGAAAGCGATGTCGTCATGGCTCAGGTGGAAAGCAACACCCGTGAGCAGGCTATGAAAGGCAACCTCCCCGGTGCTGTGCAGCAAGCGGTTGTTCGTGCTTTGTCCAGTCATCAGAAGCTGGCAACCCAGGTGCTCAAGTCTGACCGTCAGGGCATGACCGCATTGGTTGATATGGTGTATGACCTGCTGCGTGAAGGCAAAGACATCGATCTGGGTATGGATTAAGCCGATGCTCGACCTGCTGAATCTGCCAGGCATCAAGCCGGTCGATATGCGCCACGAAGGCAAGTGCCTTGTGATAGTTGCTGAGCCGGTAACGGTCCAGGTGCCGTTATGTGGGGACTGCAACATCCCTATGCACAGACACGGTACGCGCAAAAACAAGTTCATGGACACGCCGTTGTACATGGAGCCCGTCCGCCTTGAAGTTCAGCGCCCGCGCTTTCGCTGTGAGTCGTGCGGAAAAATGTCCATGCCGGAGTTGAGTTTTCTGGATGACAAACGCCGAGCCACCAAACGGCTGGTCGATGTTATTCGGCAACAGTGCCTGGGAACCACCTTCCATGCTTTAGCCGAGCAAACCGGTGTGGCGGTGAACACCGTCAAGAACATCGCTCACGATCTCATTGAGGAACTCTCCCAAACCGTTCGTTACGAAACCCCTGTCATCATGGGTATTGACGAAGTGAACCTGGCCGGAGGGTATCGCTGTGTAATCACCAATCTGGCAACCAACAACGTCTTTGATATGTTGGAGCATCGTACTCAAGAGAATTTGAATCCCTTCTTCAAGGATTTGCCGGATGCTGACAAGGTGGAATGGGTCTGTACGGATATGTGGCGACCCTTCAAGCGTTCCTTTGCTCAGTATCTGCCCAACGCCAAACTGGTGATCGATAAGTTCCATGTCGTCAAGATTGCCTCTGAAGCCCTGGAAGCGGAGCGCAAGAACTATCAGGCACAGTTAAGCAAAGAAGATCGCATTTACGTCAAAAAGTCCATTCGCTGGCTTACCCTGAAGCGACCCGGCAACCTGACGCCCGCAGAGCAAAAGGCGCTGGAGGTTGTAAAGCAGGCGATCCCAGCACTTGCCATGGCCTATGACTTCAAGGAAGCCTTCTTCTGCATCTACGACGAACCCGACAAGCAGAGTGCTCAGAACGCCTTTGAGGCTTGGAAGAACAGCCTGCCGCCTTATGGCATGGAGCCTTTCAAAAAACTGGTAAAAACGGTACACAACCATTACGACGACATCTTTGCCTACTGGGATGCGCCGTTCTCACTCACCAATGGCTATACCGAAGGGCTCAACGGTTTGATCAAGATGTCCAACCGGTTAGGTCGGGGTTATAGCTATGAGATCATCCGTGCAAAGACGTTGTACTCCAAAGAAGCCCGCAAGGTTGGCAGTGGTATTCGAGCAGGACGAGGCAAGGTCGAGTATGGACCGCACATTCCGACATTGTTGAAGCAGGCAGAAGGTGGAGAGTTGGATTAACGCGAGAGAGGGCGCGTCTGAGAATCCAACCAATGTTAGATTTTCGCAGGGTGCTGAAAAACAGAGAAATCCAACCAGAAGCAGCTTTTTGTCCGACTAAGAATCAAGGGTTAGAATGGATGAATTCCAACCCTAGAATGCAAATAGCCCTTTTTTCTTTGCCGAGAATTTTCTTCGTAATATTACCGGAGTCAGGATGACTAACCAGCCAGCGACGGCCAGCCAGAAAACAGACGAAGTCACAAACAAAACTACCCCGTCAATGACGGTAGACACGATATTTTCGGGCACAGGTTTCACTCCTCTTCAGTGGGTGGCTATGGAACGGGAACATTCATGACACCAACATCCAGTAGATAAAGCACAGAAAACCCATCCCCCATCCCCAGAACAGGATCTGGCCGCGGTATTTATCCCGCAGGTTAAAAAATGGATGTGCCTGCAGGTCAACGAGCTCCTCACTTTGCGAGGCAAGCTCCCTTTCCAGCTCCAGGATTCTTTTCTGCGACTGAGCACACAGGGTAGCCAGCCGGATGACCCCGGTTGCCCGTTGCGCCACCTCCAGGTCTGAATCCCCGCTCTGCGGCAGAGACAGTTTTTCTGCCCGCAGCGGCAGGGCGTCACATTTATCGTCCGGGAGCTGGCCCTCTTTCCTGTGCAACAGATGATAAAATGGACGATTCTTAAGTGAAGTAATTAACTGTTTTTGCGACCGTTTTTTGCCTTCGAGCTGCGCGATTTTTTCCTGCAGCCCGCGATAACAGTCTTCCAGCCGGCGTACCGCGGATACCAGGGGCTCCACCCGGAGCGTTGAGCACCTGCCCCGTGGCAACTGCAGTTCGTCTGCCCGCAGCGGCATTGAGCTGGTATCCCCCGCCGGGAACCGGAAACCCATTGCGTGCCACAGCCTGTCCCTCCGGATCTTGTTTTCTTCGTTTTCTTCATCAACCCGGGAAATTTCAATCGGCAAAACCAGGGTTGCTGGCGGAAGGCCTCTGGCCCAGAGAACAAACTGCTGCGTGATCCAGCTACCCAGGCCGAGTCCCTGCAGGCGGCGTTCCAGTCTGAACTCATCTGTAAACAGATGCAGGGCCTTCTGTTGAGGCCAGTAGATTGCAGTGAAAGTCTGAGTCTTCGTCAGTTCGGTATCGGCCAGGTACAGTGTCATTATGCAGGAGACCCGGTACAATCCGTCGGGAAAATGGTCAGAAGTTGGCCCCCACGATTCCTCCCTGCTCAGAATAACGACCAGATTTTCCTCCTGGCGGGTACTGTTATTTGTAATGATCTCCGGCAATGTCACGAGCCACATTGTTTTGTCGTCACCAGTCCGGGTAACACAGTCGGTCATGTATTTTTCCCTAACAGTGAACAATACACTTTAAAGACCTTATTGATGAGGCAGGCTTTCCACGGCGGAGCGCTGTGTTCAGACTGCGGCAGATGGTAGTCACCCGTGAGCACCCAGAAATCAGGCTGGCCTGATTGTTCTGCCACCATTCTGCCGTTTCGTTTGAGAATTTTTGGAGATCGCCATTTCTGACGCCTGCGGGCTGTCTCGATGGGGCTGTCCTCATTAAGGCCAGAATAAAGCCACAGCTCCTGGTGGCCATATACATCCTCAAGCTCCCGGACCACATCGTTAAATGAGCTAAATGTTGGTGTACCCATACCTCGCCTCAAAAATAGTATCCGGTTCAATAGTCATTCTTGCCAAACAGCTGAGGCAGTTCATCAAACAACATCACATGGCGGGTGCGCTTTCCCTTGAAAATGCGCCTCATCACTGGCGTGAAATCCGCAGGCTCCCAGCCATAGGGCCACGTATAGAAGATTCCGGCTTTCAGCGTGTTATCTGGTCGTTCAGGGCCAGCGACGATACGTCTTACCTCCGCGCTCAGGGCCTCACCGCGCAGGCCGTACTGTCCCAGGTAACGACGCAGCCGCGTTCTCGGCATCCGCGGATCGGATTTCACGTAAGCATTAATATCCATATGCTGCGTGGCGGTGATGATATTCATGCCGCACTTGCGCATGGTGCTGAAAGCGGTGGCCATCACGTCTGTCTCTGGTTCGCCATCAGTTCTGTTCATCTGGTTTCCTTTTACTGACTTAAGGGTGTTTGTGTGAACCGTTCGTTTAAGCTGACCCCGCGAAAGCCTGCAGGGCATCCGCTCCGGAGGGCAGTTCATGCTGAGGGTTAAGCTCTGCGGCAATGCTTCGTTTTGACATCCTCGATGTCTTTCAGGGCGGGGAGGCTGTCAAATTCCCCAGAACATCAGGTTTATCGCATTTTTGATGTCATTTTCCCGGTGGCTGAGATCGGCCACTTCCTCCCCGGTGACGGAGGACGTGACGCTGGCCATGTCCGTGGTCATCAGGCGGTAGCTTTCGTCCCCGATGTGCACCACCGGATAGAGTTCACGGGAAACCTTATCCGACAGCAGCCAGGCGCTGGCCAGCGGGATCACCATCCGTCGCCCGGGGGTATCGATGATGTCACTCTGCACATCCACGAACAGACGATAGCGGCTCTCTCTTTTATAGGCATAAACCTTAAACTGCATCTCACCAGTCCCTGTTTTCGTCGGCGAATGAACCGTTCATCTCAATAAAGCGGGCAACCTCGGCCATCCCTTCCTGATTTTCAGCCTGCCAGCGTTCGGAACGCAGACGACGGGCCTCATTCTGCATGGCCCTGTTCACCAGGGCGGAGATATTGACGTCTGCGGATTTCAGTAACTGATAACTGTCGCTGTCTATGGTGACGGTGATGCGCTGCTTCATAATGCACTCCGGAATACATACTAATGATATGCATATCAGTATAGCGTAAGGATGCAGCTGACTCACGCCCGCCTGAAACATACTGTTATGTCGCCATTCATTTCACACCGTGAAATTCACATACAAAATAATCACCTTAGAGATAACAAGCAGCCATACAGCCACGCCGTTAAATTACCGGATGGCCGTTCCGGCCGGATCCGATTTTTCACGTTTTGAGAAGTTTCCGGAAGTGAAACACGGTCAGGGAATAAGCAAAGCGCCCTTTTAGGGTAGTGAGCGGCCGGTCACGGGGCAGGGGAGGAACATAACATATAGCGTTGTTGCCAGCTTCATATACCGCTACATCTTGTGTCAGGGGGCCATTTAGCACCGGGGCGGTTCCGGCAGATCCGGGACTCAGGGTTTTCGGATCTGCGGAGAAATGAGAAGAGGCAGGCGTTGTTGTAGCATTAAAATGCTCACATGCAGTAATTTTAGAAGCATCACAATTTTCAAAAACTAAAAAACTGATTAATAGCTAATGATGGAATGCTAGGTTAGCATTAAGAACAAAACAAACATGAAAGGAACGATGATGCTCAGCCAGCTTAACCTGCGTTTTCATAAAAAGCTGATCGAGGCACTGAAAGTGCGTGCCGGTCGCGAAAATACTTCGGTCAACGCCCTGGCCGAACGCTTCCTCGATAACGGACTGAAAACGGTCGCGCCCGGCGACGGGTATTTCCAGCTGATCGCCGACCCTGAAAGCACGATCCGGCAGCTGTACCGCAAGATCGTCGTCGGCATGTCCTTCGAGCCAGTCTCCCGGGACGAACTGCGGTTCATGCTGGTCAGCGCCCGACAGGGTTTCCTGCGCGGACGTCACCGCCTGGTCACCCGGCCGGCGCTCAGCACGCTGCTGCAGATCGTCCAGGAACTGCTGACCTGGCAGGTGGAACAGGACAGGGTGCGGGACGAACATTATTTGCGGGGAACCTACCGGCTGCGCGACGGGGATCTGCTGGCAGACTATGACCGGTTTCTGACCGGACTGCGCCCGGTCATCGACCACGCCACCGCCGAGCAGCTGCTGCGCCCGCTGGAAAGTGGCTGTCTGGAACTGACAGATTTTCCGGATTCCGTGCTGGCAGGGAGTTTCACTCTGGCCAGACTGAGGGAGGTTTTTCCGCTGGTGCTGTGCGGACTGGAGCGGACCGAGACCCAGGTCGAGGCCCTGGTGCAGGAGCTGCGCCCGCTTATCCCGGCCGTGACGGAAACTATTGCAGCCGGTACGTTGCGCCTCGATATTCAGATCGACGGACTCCAGCCTGGGCAGCGTCCTGGCGCGCTGTACAGGACACCGAAACTACATATGATCCTGACCGGGCAGGAGTTTGTGTTCCCCTGCGGCTGGGCGGCATTCTCTGAACTGCTGGGCCTCCTCACTCTGTACACCCGTCACCCGGAAGCCCTGCAGCATGGTCATCAGGGGGAGCGGGTGATGTTCTCTCCGCCGGGGAGCGTAACCAAAGAGGGGTTTTTCGGGATCGACGGCCTGCGGATTTTTTTGCCGGCGGAGGCCTTTGATGTGCTGGTCCGGGAGCTCACCACGCGGTGTAATGAAGGCTCGCTGGCGGAGGCCCTGACCGGGCTGCGCTGCCTGTACGGGGATGTCTGACATGGTGCGTCGGCGATAGCCGGGCCTGGTACTGGAAGACTGGGCGAGATAAAGGAATAAGGCCGCCATCCGACGGCCTGACCACTATTTTGCGATGTCAGTCGTATTCATTTTCAGCGTTAAAAAAGGGCTCGATGCGGATACGTGTATCATCGTGAGTGAGTTTCGGCGGCCTGATAAATCCACTATTTCCCAGCTGGACAGCTAGTTGCCACATGGCATCACTCCAGGGAATGCTACGATAACTCCTCTCTATGAGGAAAGCAGCATAATCCTGATGCCCGAACGTCAAGAGCATCTGTCTGATGAACTGGTGCGACACTTTGTCATTTTTAAGGCATTGCATCAGCAGTATCTGCTTCTGCCGGTCATCGGTTATTTTGGTGGAGAACCTGATCAGGGCTTGCTGGCTGAGAAGTGGTGCCTCAGAGAGCAGGGCTTCATCTTTTTCCCAGAGCCAGTTCAGGATACTGATACAGACTTCGTCTGCAATCTTATCGCCATTCAGAATTAAACGGGTAATGTCCCGATCAAACTCTTCATCAGCAAACAAAACAAGCTCGTAATTCTCACTTAATAATACAGGACGGGCACAGATAAGCGCGTAAAGCAGTGGTGTCAGTTTATCACCGTCTTCGTGCAGTGCCTGATAAAGTTGTTCAAATACGGTGCTGGTTGGTGCCAGCCATTTCTGCTCCATCAGAACTGCAGCATTGTTAATCAGTAAGTTATCAGGTAATTGAATAAGAGATAGCCTGAATGTTTGAGTGACCACGACAAACGCTGCTTTACTGATGATTGCTGACGATACCGTTTTTATAAGTAATTGTGAAAGCTGAACGTCGGTCAATGGCAATGTTTCATCTGGCAGTAATGAGTAATGAATGTTTAGCCATTCACAAAAAGTATCGCCAGCAATAGATACACTATTATCAAGCAGGAATAACATATTATCCCATGTTGGGGTTATATGATTATAATGTGCCAGAAGTGAATGCAGATTTTGCTCGTAATAAAGTTCTGTGGTTTCTGTATTCTCTTTGTTCAGGATAACCGAAACATCTTCTAGCATGAAGCTCATACTTTCTGTCAGGTACTTTGCATCCTCCCAGTCAACAAAAGTCGCATTAAGGAACTCAGGAATGATTTCATCCTCTTCAGAATGAATGAAAATATCACGGATAAATGATGATATATTTTCATTCACATATTTTTCCAGTGCTGGAACGCAAAGCGACCTTATCGTTGATACCGGCCTCTTGCGGAAGATATCGCTGTTATTCTCTGACTCATGAGTAAGTGAGAAACAGAGGCTTTGCAGATTGAAGGCGGAATAGGACCACAATTTTTCCTGTGCTACCAAATGCAGCGTCTGCTGGCCAGATGGGCTCCGAACCAAAGGAATGTTAGTCAGAAGACAGCCTGAATCCCGCAGATTTTCACAGAAATGCTGCGCACAATTATCTGGTAAGGACGCGACGAGATTAGATTGTAAATCAATGAGCCGCTGTAGCGCTTCCCGAGTTGCCTGAGATACGGTGCTCCAGGGCAAAGCCGATAAGGACAGTAATAACGGCAGTAGCGTTTGTTCAGCTTCGGTATCCCTCAGGCTACCAATCTGGTGGATCATACTGGACAAATGGCCATCTCCGTCGACCATCAACCTGATGTATTTCAGCTGCGTGGTGGTGTCCCAGCGAGGGAAGATCTCCTTGGCCAGCCTGATCATGCGCTGCTCGGCTCCGGCCTCTAACTGCATTTGCATGATAGTCTTCATGGAAATGTTATCATTATACAGAAGATGCCTGAGAAGCTGAGAATGCCATGCATTGTCATGCATCAGCATGCCTAGGTTACGCAATTTTACGACAGTGTTAGCAATATTACTGATAGGCATTTTTGCCGTTTCATCTGGGCTTCTTCCTGACGTCACCGCCCTGATAAAGTTATTGTCTTCCGTGCTCAGGCTGCCCGGCATAAATACAGAACGGTAGGCCATATAGTCAGTTGAAAGATAGCCGTGAGATAAAAGGAAAAAAATGAAATCAAGGTTGCTGGAATTATCAGCAGAGGTCACACCTTCGTGATGAACGGATATGTCACTGCCTGCAAACCGTTTTTCGAAGCCTACTCTCCCCATATTTTTGATAAAAAAAGCAAGATCATATGAGAATGTATTCTGAATATCATATTTAATTTTCTTGATAGTTTCCTCTAAACGAAAAATCTCTCCATTTGTTTTTTTTGAATAAAGGCATATCTTTCTTGATACTCTTCTTTTAGCATATTGGCAACTGTTTTATTTATTGTGGCAATAGCAAAATTATATATTCGTGGTTTAATGGTCACATTACCATTGAGCAAAGAAAGAAATGAAGATTCATTACCAATAACATCTTCAATATTGTATTGTGATCCAATATCAGTTACAAAGTGCAACATGGGTCCTGTTTCTTCACTAATATAAGGGCGCAGAATCTCACTCCTTAATCCGTGTTCATTGACCATTCGTTCATTCTGAAGTTGTGTTAGCTCAGATAGATACTCCTCTAATTGAATATTCATTTCGTCGCAAAACTCAGTTCTTAAATTACCCGATGTATACTCGGAAACAATGCCAAAAAGCAGCCCTTTTTTCTGGTCTATCCTGTGATAATCTTCCGCGCAAAGATTTTTATAAGCGATAAGGGAAATAAGCCGCTTTAGATCCTCTCCATTACTCACAATATTCCGGTAAAGACGAAATTCGTTCGCAATGTTATGCATCACCCGCATATCAGGAATAAACAGAGCCAGTCTGGCAAGGCAATCTTTGAACCCACTCTGACTCAGTTCATCGGGTGTAAATTTGCCAAAAAAATGTTCGGAAGCATTCTCACTGTCCATCACCGGAATCACCGGCATGACGAAATCAAAAAATTTTGTCCGCGATTCTGGCGTGCTGAACAGATTATCTCTTACAGCGTAGATAAATCTGACCGGTTTGTCTGAGGGAAGAGAGTTATTGATAAGCTGATTAATTTCACGGAGTTTGATGAAGATGGCCCCATCATTATGACGGTCAAGATCCTCAAATATAACCACATTGTATTGAGTCTGTTCGAAAAAGTAGACGATTTCATCAATGTATACATTAAGAAGAGAGGGGGCTGCAGGGCGTGTTGAAATCGCTCCTTTCAGAACGTCCACCTTGTCAATGCTGACGCGCCGATCAAACACCCCTGTATGGTGCAGTTTCTTCAGTACAAGAAATAAGGCAGTAAAAAGAAATATCCCTGCGCCGCTAGCCCTTCCCAGTACAGGCAAAGCCAGGAGAAACCGACTCAACTCTGGCGGCATGGAAAGCTTCGTGCAGATGTAATCAGGGAAAAGAAAAAGTAGGCCGGTGACCGTCAAAGCCAGTATGAATAACAAATTGGCGGCCATCATGGCTATCTGGCACGTGCTTACATCAGAAATGCGCTCCAGACGGGAATACGGCAAGACGCTTTTTTTCTCTTTGTAGAGCAGCTGTTGCAGGATGCTGTACTCGATTGTTTTCTCTTCAGCTTTGGTCGGTTTTTTATCGTGACCATCACTGTCAGGTTTGCTCTCACCCACATAAGCATCTCCGGGGGATGCGCGCTGCATTTCAAAGTCGGCAAGAGATACGGTCATCACCCGATAATCATTATCCTCAGACTTTTCCCATGTCAGTAATACCGAACTTTTACCTGCCCCGTATGGGCCTGTTACCGCAATATTTCTGATATCCGGGCGAGAACAGGCAAAATTCAATGCTTCAATATAGCTTTGCGCTTTTTCATCATCAATGACTGAGGGAGTCAGAGGTTCATAAGCGATATGTATCTGTTCTTCCTGAGCATTGTCAGTACCGGGTTCCGGTATTAGAACTTCCGTTAGTAATGTTCCTCTCATGTTGTTCACCCAACATTGTTTGTTTAAAAGATATTATATCGCCTGAAAACAGAAATCATAATAAAGGTAGGGGATACAGAAGGAGTCTTTCTCAGCATACTAGGATGAAGAGATCCGACTTAGCATCTTTTCTGATCTACGCGGAGGGAAACGCGCAAAGGATATGATAATCAAACCACATACATAAAATCATACTGAATGTGATAGTTAGCATTAAACACATAATAATATCTGATATGATGTTTGAATTATTAGTAAGAAATCATACATGATATGATTTTCTACTTAACCGGACATTATCAGACGGGGCGGGCAGGATGGATGACGAAATGATGTTTTCGCTCAGCTATGAGCAGATGACGCAGATGGCAGAGGAGGAAATAAAGCAATGCGATTTTCGCAGGGATGGCACCCATTATGTCTGGGAAGTGAACAAGGCTCATGACATCCTCCGCTTCTGGTATCTCCTGGCGCTGCGCGGACACACGGGCCTGGCCACCACGCGGGTCGAAGCAGACTATAAACGGTTAAAAACGCTCATTTCTCAGAGGAACGAGGGACAATGACGCGGGAAAAATCCCGACGTCCGTCGCCGCTGCAGCGGCGGGTGCTGATTGTGCTGGCCGCCCTCGGTGCGAAACGTCCGGGGCCGGTTGCGACGCGGGATATTGAGCGGGTGCTGGAGCAGGGCGGGGACGCCCCGGTGTACGGGCCGAACCTGCGCGCCTCCTGCCGGCGCATGGAAGCCGCGGGCTGGCTGCGCACCCTGCGCGCCCCGAACCTGCAGCTGGCCGTCGAGCTGACGCAGGCCGGTCGCGGCATTGCAGAACCGCTCTACCAGGAAGCACGCGAGGCTGAAAAGGCACGACAACGACTGACCGACGTCCGGCGTCTGCCGTTACGCCAGACGACTGCCGGTGACGCAGTGGAGCTGCAGCTGGATGACGGCCATTACACCATCAGGGAAGCGGCCTACGTGATCCGTCTGGACGGTACCACCTGCCTGCAGCTGACGGATGCCGGTGGCATACGCCGGATAAAAGAGGGCGATCCCCTGCAGGTGGCCAGCTGGTATCAGGCCTGTTTTGATGCAGGCCTGCCGGTCACCGTCCAGGTGAATGAGAGCCGGGACTGATCGCCACCACACAAGGAATATGAGCATAAAATGAAAGTCACTGAACCCGGGCTGAATAAGCTGATCGATAACCTGAACACCCTGATTTGCGAGGACAGCCTGCTCACGCGCCAGGAGCGTGAAACGCTGGTACTGGCCGTCGCCGCCATCGGCGCCATGAAAGCGCGCGTCGGCTTGAAAAAAGTCGATGCGCCGACCGTTGCCAGACGGGAAAAAAGGGAGAAAAAAGACCGCCAGTCTGATCCGCGTTTTCCGCGAGCCGGTCATCCCTGGCAGGAAGACGAAAAAACCTTACTGAGTGATGCGCTCGATTCGGTACCGGACGAAGAAATTGGCAGGCATCTTTTCTGGCTTTCCGAGAAACTGGGCAGAACGCCTTTCAGTGTTGCTTTCCAGATCGCGGCAATCAGGGAGCTGCAGGACGGCTGGGAGGAGCAGTTCAGGGAGATTTCGGATAACATTCGCTTGTCCGGTCTGAGCATCAGTGATTATCTGAAGCAGAACGGCACGGACCTGAACGCCTGAATGCCATTTTCGTTACAGACAAATTATATAACAGAGGGCAGTGATGAAAACAGCGGTATGGGTAGTGGTGTATTTCGTGCTGTTGTTGCTGAGACATCTGTTCGGCGGCTACCGCCATCTCATGACGCTGCACGACTCAGTTGCCCACTCAAGCGTCGCGATAGCTTTCGCTAATCGCATGTACTGGTGCAATATTTGCCGCTACCAGCGACTGCGATCAGGAAAGTCTTTTTCATTGAGTTTGTTCTTTTATGTGAATTGTTCGCACATCACTCCCCGCATACACTTTGCAGGTATGACGGTTTGGCCGTGGTTCCGATTCTGCAATGCCGCCGTTGGCTAAATTAAAATCCATATGCCCGGATACGGACGCGTTTAGCGTAGCGGGGGAGCCGTCAACCGAGAGGATCATGCAATCCGCATCTATTTCTACGGTGTGCTCGCCAATTTTGTACAGTCGACCAGCGGGCTGGCCATCGTCGGCCATTGCGAACGTAATACCTGCCGCCACTATGGCGGCTATCAGTAAAGTCTTTTTCATAATCTTGCCATTAGCACAAAGGAAATTGTTAATGATGGTCAATTATTGACCTTGACGTACAATAATTTTCGATATCCAAACTAACCCCCTATAGTGTGACATGCAAGATAGCTGCTCTCCAGGACATGCCAAATGAGTGGAAAGATCAGTACCGTAAGGGAGAGCGACGGAGGACTTTACTTTTGCTGCGGGATAAGCGTCCAGCGGATGGTTTCCATCAGAAGTTGATAGTGCACAGACGGGCTTTTATCCAGCCGCAAACCCTTCTCCCAGCATTCATCCGAAAATTTTTCCGCTTCATTACCGTTACGCTCTATAGGCAGTGGAAAAAAGAGCGCGTATGGTATCTGGACACACTATAGCACCCTCGCGGATCAATGATGGAGTCGCATAAACAGGAACTATTGTTTTTTACAGATGATAAAAATATTCAAATCTGGCATGAACCAGGCATCAACAACCTGAAATTAATACTGAATAGGGAACAGGGATTATGAGTTTTTTTCTTAAATCATTAGCCGCAGGTGTTTTTACGATAGCCAGCTTCAGTGTTGGGGCTACAACTGCTCCTGTTTTAGACACAACGCCACAGATGGCCTATGAGGATATCTCTCGCTCCTTAACTGAATTGCAGCCGATTACGTTTCAGTCTGGAGTGGAAAAATATAAAATATTAGTTTTTGTAGATAATCAATGTGTTTATTGCAGCTATGTTGTAAAAAACATCAAGAAATACACTGATGCAGGGTTGACTATGTCATTTCTGACGGTGGTTCCATCATCCATCAAAGACTCAGTCATTGAAGATATGGGACGAGTATGGTGTGCATCAGATCGTCAGAAAAGTTTTCAAAATGCGATGGCCGGTTTTTTGCCAGACAATGATAGCTCAGAAAAATGTAAAAATCTGGTGATTAAACAATCTGAACTTGCTGATAGACTGGGCGTTACAGTAACTCCTGCTATGGTAGTGCTGGGGCCGTCTGTGCATACTTTCCTGGGTAGTGTTTCTCCAGATAAAATTCTCTCTGAACTCCAGTAAAAGGACTAAGCGAATGGTTACCTGGAGATGAAAACTGGAGTTTCACATGAATTTAAGAGCGTTCTCAGCCCCCATACTCACCCTGGTGCTACTTATAACAGCCTGTTCAAACCATACTCAAAAAACAAACGTCAGGGTAATGCCCGGCAACGATAAATGTAAGCGTGCAGCGAGAACCGTATTGACGGGGATGTGTTATTCAGTTGGCAGTGCTACGCGCCAGGGGAGTAGTTCGCTGACCCGGTTTATCGGCCAGTCAGCAATGACGTCAAGGACATAACGGAGGTAGCTTTCTGGCTCCACTCCGTTCAGTTTGCATGTCCCGATCAGGCTGTACAGCAGCGCTCCCCGCTCTCCTCCATGATCCGAACCGAAGAACAGGTAGTTTTTGCGGCCCAGGCTGACCATCCGTAGCGCATTCTCAGCTATGTTGTTATCTGCCTCGGCCCAGCCGTCGTCAGTATAGTAAGCCAGCGCCGGCCACTGGTTCAGTACGTACGTGAACGCTTTCGCCAGTTCTGAGTGTCGCGACAGCGTTTTCACCTTTTCACGCAGCCAGCTTTCCAGGGATTTCAGCCGCGGTTTAGCTTTTTGCTGACGTTCTGCAAGGCGTCGCTTCGCCGGCATCCCCCTTATTTCCGCCTCGATGGCATATAACTCACCGATCCGTTTCAGGGCTTCCTCCGTCAGCGCTGACGGGGTGCGAACGTGCACATCGTGGATCTTGCGGCGGGCATGAGCCCAGCAGGCAGCTTCCGTTATCTGTCCATTGCGGTACAGTTCGTTGAACCCGGCGTACGCATCCGCCTGCAGAACACCGCTGAAGCCAGCGAGATGGCTCTGCGGGTGGATACCTTTTCTGTCCGGGCTGTAAGCGAACCACACTGCCGGCGCCAGCTCTGACCCGGCGTTACGGTCGTCACGAACGTACGTCCACAACCGCCCGGTCTTCGTTTTCTTATTACCTGGCAACAGCACCGGGACAGGCGTGTCATCAGCATGGAGCTTACCGTCAGTCAGCACATAGTCCTGAAGCGCCCCTTCCAGCGGTGACAGTAGCCGGCAACACGCATCCACCCAGCCCGACAGCAGTGAGCGGCTCAGCTCCACACCCTGGCGGCCGTATATTTCAGACTGGCGGTACAGCGGGGTGTGCTCTGCATACTTTGAACTCAGCACGCGGGCCAGCAGCCCCGGTCCTGCGATACCCCGCTCGATGGGCCGTGAAGGCGCGGGGGCCTGCACGATGGCATCGCACTGAGTACAGGCATGCTTTTCACGTACTGTCCGGATAACCCGGAAAGCGCTGCGCATCAGCTCCAGCTGTTCGGCGGCATCTTCACCCAGGTAACTCAGCGCACCACCACATTCCGGGCAGCATGACGCTGCCGGCAGCAGCCGTTTTTCGTCACGGGGAAGTGATTCAGGGAACGGTTTGCGGGTACGGGTCTGCCGCAGCGGGCGCTGCACGGCCGGGTCATCCACCCGGCCGGTAAGGGTATCGCTTTCTTTCTGCAACTGCTTAAGGTCGGCTTCCATCTGCGCGATACGGCGGGAGACTTTTTCGGAGCGGCTGCCGAAGTTCATCCGGCGCAGCTTATCCAGTTGCGCCTGCAGGTGATCTATTTCGCGTTCACGCTCGTTCAGCTTTTCCAGAAGGGCACGGTTCAGCGCCTCCTGTTCGGCAAGGAGACGTTTCAGTTCATCGATATCGTCAGGAAGTAAGCTGTTCATACCGGGTATATTACCAGGCTCATTCAGCGTCGACCAGGATAAAGAGGCCTACAACATAGTCAGTGACGTAAGCAGTCTTTTAGGCTGCCGCCAGTCGATACCTTCAAGGAGCATCGCCAGCTGTGCCGGTGTGAGGAACACTTTGCCATCCCGGGCTGACGGCCAGGCGAAGCGGCCGCGCTCCAGCCGTTTGGTCAGCAGACACAGTCCATCGCCGGTAGACCAGAGGAGCTTTACCTGACTGCCATTACGCCCACGGAAGATAAAAACGTGACCTGACATCGGATCGTCTTTCAGCGTCGTCTGCACCTTTGCCGCCAGGCCGTTGAAGCCGTTTCTCATATCGGTGATGCCAGCGACCAGCCAGATCTTTGTCCCTGATGGTAATGGGATCAACGTTTGAGCTCCCGTATCAGCAGGTTCAGGATATTTTCGCTGATGGCACCATTCAGACGGAGTGATCCGTGCCGGAACGTCACTTCACAGCTGATATTGAGTGATTCAGGTGCCGCAGCAGCTACAGGTTGTGACCGGGGGGAGGTTGCAGGGACAACATCTTCGGTATCAAGTGTTATCGGGAGCAGCTCAGGCACGTTGTTTTCTGTTGTTGAAGGAGGACGTAGTTTTCCTTCGCGCCAGTACTGGCGCCACTTGAACAGCAAATTATCGTTGATCCCATGCTCACGAGCGAGTTGCGCTACGGAGATCTCTGGTCGATGCGAGAGTTCAACCATTTTGATTTTGAACTCAACGGGATAATTAGGGCTTTTTTTACGCACTGCGGTTAATGATTTCATGGATAGCGTCCACCATATTTGGTGTCCACTATCCTCTCAGGAATATCAGGATCTGCCAGACGGTGCTGAGACGACGCTTACCGATAAATCAGCGGAAGTTGATGATCTTTTAGGTAACCCAGGGTCTCCAACATTTCCCCCGGATCATTCAAAAATAGTCGTATATGCAGCACAAATACGGAATGCCATTGTTGCCGAAATGTACGAACCCGATGCGTATAAAGGAAAAACCTGCTCTATTCGTATCTATCTTCAGCCTGATGGTTCAGTGAACAGTGCGACAGCAAAAGAGGGTGATGCAAAATTGTGTAAAGCAGCCATTTCAGCGATTACACGAGCGAAAATACCCGCCGCACCAGATAACGAAACATATCAGAGGGTCAAAAATGCCGCTCTTGATTTCAGACTATAGAAATGAAGTTTGAGGTGGTTATTGAGGAAATGCCCTATTGTGATCTATCCGTAATCCGTTTTTTCATCGCAAAGGTCGGGTTGTTGCAGCGACACTGATATGTCGCTGCAAGCTTTGCGATCTCAATGTAATTAACTGATATTTAACATAAAACGCATTAAACGCACTAATACTGTAATGGCTCAATAGTAATGTCCGCCTGTGGCTCAATTCAGATGTCCGCGCTATGGTAAGCTTCACTGGTCCGTTTAAACTACCGGGAGGCATATCATGAGCGCAGAAAGCTCAGGAGTGTTTACTTTGAAAGAGATCAACCGGATCAAGATTATACAGGACGTCATTGAACGTCGCATCACAACGCGCCGTGCGGCCGAGCACCTCGGTATCAGCGACAGGCAATGCCGCAGACTTCTTGCCCGTTACCGTGAAGGCGGACCGCTTGGTATGGCCAGCAGACGATGTGGCATGCGTGGTAACCGCCAGTTGCCACCCGGGCTCGCAGATCAGGCTCTGGAACTGATCAAGACGCGTTATGCTGATTTCGGTCCGACTCTGGCGCGTGAAAAGCTCGAAGAACTCCACGGACTGTTTCTTGGCAAAGAAACTGTCCGGCGCATCATGGTGCGGGCTGGCTTATGGGTTCCCCGTAAACAACGTGCCGCAAGGATCCCTCAACCACGGTACCGGCGTCCGTGTACTGGTGAGCTGATACAAATAGATGGCTGTGATCACGACTGGTTTGAAGGCCGTGGCCCGGCCTGCACCGCGCTGGTCTATGTTGATGATGCAACCAGCAAACTGATGGAACTGTTGTTTGTTAAATCGGAGTCCACGTTTTCTTACTTCGAAGCCACGCGGCGCTATATCGATAAGCATGGTAAACCGCTGGCACTGTACAGCGATAAAGCCGGTGTTTTTCGTGTTAACAATAAACACGCCACAGGCGGAGACGGGCATACTCAGTTTGGGCGAGCCATGCATGAACTGAACATCCAGACTATCTGTGCAGAAACCAGTCCCGCCAAAGGGCGTGTAGAACGAGCTCACCTCACTTTACAGGATCGTCTGGTCAAAGAGCTGCGGTTACAGGGCATTTGTTCAATGGAGGCTGCAAATGACTTCGCTGAGGCCTATATGGCTGACTATAACCGCCGTTTTGGCAAAGTACCGCGACATGATTTTGACGTACACCGTGCTGTAGAACATGATGAGGACCTGGGGCTTATTTTCACTGTTCGTGAAAAACGTAAAGTCTCAAAATCGTTGACGATACAATATGATAAAATGTTGTACCTGATTGAAGACAGCGAACTGAGTCGCCGTGCAATAGGTAAATATATCGATGTGTATCACTATCCTGATGGCAGAAAAGAGCTGCGCCTGAACGGTACGCTACTTCCCTACTCTACCTACGACCGACTGTCAGAAATCGACCAGGGCGCGATTGTCGATAACAAGCGTCTTGGCCGAACCCTGGAGTTTATCAGTCTGGTGCAGAGCAAGCGGGATAACACGCGCTCTCAGTCAATTCCCGCTGGAGATGGCCCTTCCCGACGACGGCCAAAGCAGGAAGGGAAGAAATCCCAGCGCTCACTGGATAATGATGACATGCTCGAAGCACTCAAACAGCTTCAGTCACGTTCAGAGGACATTTTTGGTAAAAGAGCCCGCTGATGGTACTCACTGGCCGGACAGTGGTTGCTCACCAGTTGATATTGTCCGGCCAGACCCATGATGTATTATTCATTTCGTTCAGCATCTTTATGTCCTGCTTTTCACGGGCATACTTACCCCATAATGAATGAAAAGAACGAACAATACTGATTAACTGCTTTTTTCTTTGCTCCGGAGATAGGCTGATAAAATAGCAGCACCTGCTGTCAATATTATCCTCAATGAAATTAAAATCAGAGTCTGATGCATATTTTACTGTTAGCATAATATCATTCGACGTTGTTCTCTCAGACTCTGTTAATGCTGATTCTATCAGGTATTCAAAGGCATACATGACAGACAGCTGGTTTTTGTCTGTCTGAATATAACCCATTGAGTTTCTGAGTATTGAGGACTGTACCAGGACCAGAGGCCATAAAAGCTCAACACCATAAAGCTTATATGTATCATGTTGATCATACTGATGTTGCTCAACACGACGATTACCTTCCCGTGCTTTACGAATATCATAGGCAAGGGATAACATAAATCCGTCTTTAACTTTAATCAGTGGGCTTTCATCCACGATGTAATGAATGAGTTCATGTAATTCATTCAGGGCTTCTGAATCTCCCCACAGTATAAAACCTGCATTGTTCGGCGTTAACTCGTATCGAAGCATGGGCTCAATCATCCTGTTGTTTCAGTCGGAGGAAAGTCTATCAGTAAAGAGAATGAGAGATCAAAGTGGTCATTTTAATTGAGCTGGATAACGGACATTTCAATTGAGCCTTGACAAATACTGTGGTGGCTAAATTGAGATGTCCGTCTCTGTCCAAGAGACGAACCGGGCGTGCGTTATCTAAATCCTGGTCCCTTAAGGGTGTCACACACTGCAGCTGGCAGATCGCCAGATTCATATTTATTCGAACAGTCGTTTTCATCCTTAACAAATAGAACTACAGCCATCAGTATCAGAGATACAATTAGGCCCGGAATTACCCCTTTAAAAGCATCTTTAATTTTTCTTTCTTTTTTATAACCCTGAATGCAAAAGAATAAGATGGGAAATGAAAACAGCATCAAATCCATTATATTAAACAAACCGACGATCAATATCGGCAACGCCAGAATGGGACCAAAAATGAATGCAATAATGATTGTGACGATATACCCATTCATAAATCACTCCTTAACTAAATGCTGTCGGATTCATTATATGGAGTACTGCGCCGTCGCCCGGCGCAGCCGGCTACTGTTTTGACAGGTTCTACCTCATCCACCCCTTCCCTTAAGGTCAGGTTAGTGAGCGCAGTCTGCTATGAGCGAGGAGCGGACATAACAAGCTCAACTTTTCAACTTAACTGCATCATCCAACGATGAATATGAATCAATTGATTAAACTTATTTCGGATTGCATCATCAATATTATCGTTAATTATTAATGGAGACCATATTGTTAAATGAGGAGAAACTGGCATGGTACGAACAAGAACACTACCATTTTTGTTTACCATCGTAACATCCTGCATATTTCTCCCTTTATAATCACGTTCTTTATCCAAGCAATTTAAAGCTTCATTTAAAATACGTTCCCATTCCCCATGAGTCAGCTCATTGAGGTTAAATTCCTTGCCGCCTATATATTTCTCTCTAATTTCAGGTCTAGAAACCACCTGCCAGGCATCCCGATAAAAAGTCATGTTAATTTCGTCTTCAGAATCTAATTTTTGTATTACACTTAGCAACCCAGGGACTGCCAACTCTGATTTAATAAGCTTAGCTATAGGCCAATCTTTGTATTTTATACCTTCAAGATTAACACCCATACGGATATTATTACTTTGCGTACAGAAAGAAATATTCCATTGGACGCCTTCATTTCCATCGCTCATACCAAAAAATGGTTTATTGAGCTGGCCAAAAGCCCTTCCTTTCACACCCAGAACTTCGCAAAAAGACTGTAATATCTCTGCATACTCATCAGAACCATGTTTGGAGAGATATCTGTTATTCTTTTTAACTTTATGGTCCGGGTTAATTATTGATAAGGATTTCGACTCCAACTCAATCATCATTTTTATCTCATCCTGAGATTCAAAAATTGACATTACTGCTCTGTATGCATCATCTGCGCGTAAATTAAAAAACTCTCTTCTTTTTTGCCGCAAGGGACTTAACTTATCGTGAATTAATCGTTCTAGTTTTTTACAATCACTAACAAAAATAGAGTGAGAAATAGCCCAAATAAAATCACCTGTTGAGCTCTTATTTATCTCATCACATCGGGAGGTTGGATCTCTGGTCGTCATTCCAATTTTACATACAGGTAAGTCAATATCAGAAACCTCTAATATATATACATATCCAGTCGTTTCGTCAGTCATATTTATCATCTTAAATTTTTTATCAATATATCCTCATTATGACGTGGAAAAAAATAATAATCAATTACCATATGTTTTAAATACACCCATCGAGAGTTTGATAGATAACGTCCGCTCTTGGCACGAAGCGGACCAGATAACTGGGCTGGAGGTCCGCTGTGAGCGAACAGCGGAAGTTCGCAGTTGATCTCGTAGCCAAACAGTCACGTTACTAACATTGCGGCGTGTTAATCAACGGGGAGCAGGTCAGGTGTATAGGACGCGAGTACGTCCTATTGCTATAGACAAGCCTGTACAAAAACTAGGCTTAAAGTACAATAAAGTCGGATCTCCAAACTCACCCCTGTAACTCAAAATAAGGATGTATTAAGTGGAACATAAAAAAAACAATGACGAGGCCGTGTTGGCGGTGATGGACGACATCATCAATACGTTTGATGAGTATGTTGTCTGTTTTTCGTTCGCGACTAAGGGCATCGCGCAACAGGGGGAAGAACTAGGGAAGGTGCGAATAAGCAGGTCATTTCTTCCCAAGCTGACTCGCTGATTAAAATTTCGCGGATCTGGGCCGATTTTTTTCCCGCAAACACATCGAATCAGCCTATTTAGGCTATTTTTTCCACCATTTCTGGCGTTATTTCCGGTTTTTACTGAGATCTCTCCCACTGACGTATCATTTGGTCCACCCGAAACAGGTTGGCCAGGGTGAATAACATCGCCAGTTGGTTATCGTTTTTCAGCAGCCCCCTGTATCTGGCTTTCACGAAGCCGAACTGCCGCTTGATGATGCGAAACGGGTGCTCCACCTTGGCACGGATGCTGGCTTTCATGTATTCGATGTTGATGGCCGTTTTGTTCTTGCGCGGATGCTGCTTCAAGGTTTTTACCCTGCCGGGACGCTCGGCGATCAGCCAGTCCACATCCACCTCGGCCAGCTCCTCGCGCTGTGGCGCTCCTTGGTAGCCGGCATCGGCTGAGACAAATTGCTCCTCTCCATGAAGCAGATTACCCAGCTGATTGAGGTCATGCTCGTTGGCCGCGGTGGTGACTAGGCTGTGGGTCAGGCCACTCTTGGCATCGACACCAATGTGGGCCTTCATGCCAAAGTGCCACTGATTGCCTTTCTTGGTCTGATGCATCTCCGGATCGCGTTGCTGCTCTTTGTTCTTGGTAGAGCTGGGTGCCTCAATGATGGTGGCATCCACCAAAGTGCCTTGGGTCATCATGACGCCTGCTTCGGCCAGCCAGCGATTGATGGTCTTGAACAATTGACGGGCCAGTTGATGCTGCTCGAGCAGGTGGCGGAAATTCATGATGGTGGTGCGATCCGGCAGGGCGCTATCCAGGGATAATCGGGCAAACAGGCGCATGGAGGCGATTTCGTACAGGGCATCTTCCATGGCACCGTCGCTCAGGTTGTACCAATGCTGCATGCAGTGAATACGCAGCATGGTCTCCAGCGGATAGGGCCGTCGGCCATTGCCCGCCTTGGGATAAAACGGCTCGATGACAGCGGTCATATTCTGCCATGGCAGAATCTGCTCCATGCGGGAGAGGAAAATCTCTTTTCGGGTCTGACGGCGCTTAGTGCTGAATTCACTATCGGCGAAGGTGAGTTGATGGCTCATGATGTCCCTCTGGGATGCGCTCCGGATGAATATGATGATCTCATATCAGGAACTTGTTCGCACCTTCCCTAAGCATACCTCGGTCATATTGTTCATAACCTACGCATTATAGCTGTTCTTTATCTTTGCTTCTTACATTTACAATGCGGATAGTTTGGTCAGTTCTAGACATTATTCGGATTTGCCATGGATTCCTTGCTTTCCATGTGACGACTAGTATTTATTCCTTACATGGCATAGCACACCCTCTCAAAGTTAAAAAAGGTCGCGCCAGCGGCCTTTTTTAACGCCTACTCGTTTAATGGGGTCGGTTCCGGCTGAGGGCGAAATGACACCCTAAGCGTTAGCTCTGTGTCGTTGCACGATGTCAGCGACGGTATTCTTGCTGATACCGAGCTCGCGTGCGATCCAGCGATAGCTGCGTCCCTCGGCCCTCATCGCAACCACCTTAGGCAAAAGTCGGTCTGATTTTGGTCGCACTCCGGCCTGACGACCAAGCCTCTTACCACGTGCCTTCGCAACAGCAAGGCCTGACTTGACCCGCTCGCTGATGAGATCCCGCTCAAACTCCGCAATGCCGGAAAGAAACGTCGCCAGCATTCGTCCATACGGCGACGAAAGATCGAACGCCATTCCATTCATGGCTATCACGGAAACCTTCCAGTTCTCCAGTTCACGTAGCGTATTGAGCAGATCGAGCGTCGAGCGCCCCCACCGGGAAAGCTCAGTGACCAGGATTGCATCAATTTGTCTGGACTGGGCAAGCGCCAGGACTTTCTTTCGCTCGGCCCGGTCGAGTTTAGTTCCTGAACCTGTTTCCTTAAATATTCCCACCACGTCGTAGCCGGCACGGCCGGCGAAGGCTCGCAGATCAAATTCCTGGCGTTCACAAGACTGATCCGCTGTTGAAACCCGGCAGTAAATGGCGGCACGATGTCCCAATTGAACCCTCCTGGATTTTTGTATCGGAACGCCCTGATTTATATGGGCTGGCTGTTGTCCAAAACAGACTATACTTCAAAAGGGACGAATTTGTATGTCACGACGCCATATTTTCACCGAACGGCAGCGAGCAGCGCTGTTCGATCTGCCCACGGACGAACTGTCGCTACTGAAGTTCTACACGCTGGGCGATGATGACCTGGAAAACATTAGGCAGCGCCGCAGACCGGAAAACAGGATTGGCTTTGCCCTGCAACTTTGTGCCTTACGATATCCGGGCCGTGCACTGGCTCCTGGTGAGATGATCCCGCGTGAAGTCCTTTCCTTCGTCGGTGCTCAGCTTGGAGTTCCGGCTGATGCGCTTCTCACTTATGCCACACGGCGCCAAACCCGTCAGCAGCACATGGACACGCTGCGCGAAATTTACGGCTACAAGACCTTCACGGGCCGTGGTGCCCGTGATCTGCGGGAGTGGACTTTCGGCCAGGCCGAAGATGCCAGATCAAACGAGGATCTTGCTCATCGTTTTATTGTGCGGTGTCGGGAAACTTCCACCATTCTGCCCGCAGTATCGACAATCGAGCGCTTGTGCGCGGATGCTCTGGTCGCCGCTGAGCGGCGGATTGAAACGCGGATTGCGGAAAATTTAACAGCGGATGTTCGCGATCACCTGGACAAACTTCTGAGTGAAATGCTCGCCGGCAATATCAGTCGTTTCATCTGGCTTCGCAACTTCGAGGTTGGTAACAACTCGGCTGCTGCTAACCGTTTGCTCGACAGGCTCGAATTTCTGCGTACCCTGAATATCAATCATAGTGCTTTGGCCAGCATACCTGCCCATCGCATTGCCCGGCTGCGTCGGCAGGGTGAACGCTACTTCACCGACGGTTTGCGTGACATCACTTCGGACCGCCGCTGGGCGATCCTTGCCGTCTGTGTTGTGGAGTGGGAAGCGGCGATTGCTG
Source organism: Klebsiella electrica (assembly GCF_006711645.1). Classification (NCBI taxonomy): domain Bacteria; kingdom Pseudomonadati; phylum Pseudomonadota; class Gammaproteobacteria; order Enterobacterales; family Enterobacteriaceae; genus Klebsiella; species Klebsiella electrica. Next base: position 33,786 of record NZ_CP041250.1, read on the forward strand.
ATGCCATAGTCGAAACCCATGACAGGATCGTAGGAAAAACCTGGCGGGAAGCGAAGCGCCAGCATGACGAAACAATTTCCGGCTCTAAAGCCACACTCACGGATACGATCCGTACCTTCACCGCGCTGGGAGCTTCGTTGCTTGAGGCCCGCAGTGACGGAACCCCGCTGGAGATGGCTGTCGCCAGTTCGGTTGCATGGGACCGGCTCGCTCAACTGGTAGCGACAGGGACTCAACTCAGCAACACGCTAGCCGATGAGCCTCTTGCATATGTCGGGCAGGGATACCATCGCTTTCGTCGTTATGCGCCCCGCATGTTGCGCTGTCTGAAGCTCGAAGCCGCGCCGGTCGCCGGACCATTGGTAGCAGCAGCTTTGTCGATCGGAGAGATGAAAGGTGTTGCATCGCCAGAAAGGCGTTTCCTGCGGCCCAGCTCCAAATGGAACCGTCATTTACGAGCTCAGGAAAAAGGAGATACCCGTCTTTGGGAAGTGGCGGTACTCTTTCACCTCCGGGATGCTTTTCGTTCCGGAGATGTCTGGCTCGCTCATTCGCGCCGCTATGGTGACCTCAAGCAGGTACTGGTGCCGATGATCGCGGCGCAGGAAAATGCAAAACTGGCCGTGCCTTCCAACCCACAGGATTGGCTGGCAGACAGAAAGGCGCGACTCACGATCGCTCTTAAGCGGCTGGCCCGGGCTGCCCGTAACGGCACTATTCCGCACGGTAGCATAGAAGATGGAACGTTGCGGATCGACAGGTTGACAGCAGACGTGCCGGATGGTGCCGAGGCACTCATACTGGATCTGTATCGCCGAATGCCGTCCGTTCGGATTACCGACATGCTGCTTGAAGTTGATGCAGCCCTTGGTTTCACAGATGCGTTTACCCATCTGAGAACCGGGGCTCCATGTCGCGACCGGATCGGTCTGCTCAACGTCCTGCTCGCTGAAGGGCTCAATCTGGGCCTGCGTAAGATGGCGGAAGCTACAAACACGCATGATTACTGGCAGCTCTCACGCCTTGCCCGCTGGCATGTTGAAAGCGAAGCCATGAACCAGGCATTGGCAATTGTGGTGGCCGCGCAGGGTAAACTGCCGATGTCACGCGTCTGGGGGATGGGCACGTCAGCATCGAGCGATGGTCAGTTTTTCCCGACAGCGCGGCATGGCGAAGTCATGAACATGGTCAATGCCAAATATGGTTCTGTTCCCGGCCTCAAAGCGTATACTCACGTAAGCGACCAGTTCGCGCCATTCGCTTGTCAGTCGATCCCGGCGACCGTGAGCGAGGCACCGTATATTCTCGATGGACTACTGATGAACGAGGTCGGTCGCCATGTTCGCGAACAGTATGCCGATACAGCAGGATTCACCGACCATTTGTTCGGAGCCAGTAGCCTGCTCGGCTACAATCTCGTTCTGCGAATCAGGGATCTGCCATCGAAGCGGTTGTACGTATTTAATCCCGATACGACCCCCAGGGAGTTACGCAAGTTGGTAGGCGGAAAAGCCCGGGAGGATCTTATCGTTGCGAACTGGCCTGATATTTTCCGTTGTGCCGCGACGATGACCGCTGGCAAAATCAGGCCCAGCCAACTCCTGCGCAAGCTCGCTTCTTACCCACGACAAAACAACCTTGCAGTTGCGCTTCGTGAAGTTGGTCGTATTGAACGGACCCTTTTCATTATTGAGTGGATCCTGGATACGGACATGCAGCGGCGTGCTCAGATCGGTCTTAACAAGGGAGAGGCCCACCATGCGCTCAAAAATGCGCTCCGTATCGGGAGGCAGGGGGAAATTCGCGATCGCACGACAGAGGGGCAGCACTACCGAATCGCTGGGCTCAATTTATTGACTGCGGTGATCATTTACTGGAATACCGTCCATCTTGGTCATGCCGTCACGGAGCGGCGGAACGAAGGGTTGGATGTTCCCCCTGAATTTCTTCCCCACATATCCCCATTGGGCTGGGCGCACATTCTACTGACTGGCGAATATCTTTGGCCCAAGGAACCGAAAGCTTAGGGTGTCATTTCGCCCTCAGCCGGAACCGACCCCGGAGACGGAAAACATCACCCTGACGCTCAACCGCGCCAGCCTTTCCGATTTGCCGTAGGCAAGGGCCGCTCTCATCAGAGATCTGAACTTGTGCTAAAAAAATCAGCCACCTCTGGTTAGTCACGGAGCCCACCGATATGCGCGCCTGCGTCGACGCTCTGACGCGGAAGGGTTGAGGGGGTGGTAAAATTTATGACAAATATTGATCTCGAGTGAATTTTTGGATATTCTGTACCTTGAAAGCACGTACGGCTTCCATCCTGGAAAGCTGACAAGAAAGGAGCCAGTGACTAGCGGACGCTTTCATCCGTGTAGCCACACCTATTAAGTGAGGTTTTCTACATGACTACCATTTCGCAGAAGTCTGCTCGGGAGATGCTTGGCACCCCTCAGAACTTCAGAGGCGGTGTGTATGTGACAAAAAATGGTGCAGCTGAGCTGTTTATTCAGACCGCAGAAGAACGTGAAGCGGAACTGGTTGAACGCCACCAGCAGCAGCAAGTAAACGCCATGCTGAAACTGGTTAGCCTGTCTCAGCATGATTTTGAGAACGGCCGCCACGAAACCGCCCGTGAGCTATTAGCACGGAGGCGAGCAGAGCGGCATAAATAATATGAGGCCCATAAATGACGGTAGCAATCACCACCCAAGTAACAGAACAAACTTTATCAGTAATTGAGTCCTATAAAGCGGTAACAATGTCAGACGATGATGCTCGCGATTTTGCGACTGATTTGTTGGAACAAGCTATCGTCGATATTGAGGCTAATCCCCTTCAATATCCGTTTGAACAAAACGCGCTGGCCAACGGCGTAAAGTTGCGCCGCTGGTTAGATCCAACCGGGAAATACATCTGTCTTTTCCGCTATAACCAACAGACTGACGAGGCGATTCTCGACATTTTTGCCAGCACACGTCAGGACTGGTTATCACTTCTCTATCTCGTCCAGATCTCCCGCCCATAAAGATCGAAGCATGTGACGACTCCCCCTGCGATGGCTGTGGGGTTCACATTTGTGCTTTTATCATCCCCAATAACCGCCAAGGCGGTTGTGGGGTTTGAGGGCCAATGGAACGAAAACGTACGATAGCGACATAACCCATTGTTTAAATTGTGTGATTCATAGACATCAATATAATTTTTTAGCATTCCCTTTATTCCTGTCTGAATGTTTTCCCTTCAACTTCGTTAGATCTGTGTTCAGCTTCATCATAGGCGCGTCGTGAAGCTTCTATATCCTGCCATGTGTCGCGAATCCAACGGGTAAAACCAGCAAGTGGCTCCAGCATGGAGCACCCTCGTTCAGTCAACTCGTATTCGACACGAGGCGGCAGTTCAGGGTAGTAGTGGCGCGAAACTAGACCATCCCGTTCAAGGTTACGCAACGTTAACGTCAGCATGCGTTGCGAGATGTCCGGGATGCCCCGTCGAAGCACCCCGAAACGCATCGGTGTATCGGGATAGAGAGATAAGAACGAAATAACCAAAATTGTCCACTTGTCTCCCAGTCGGGCTAATACACTTCCGGGAGCACAAGGCGTCAGTACCGGGCCTCTGGGCGTATGTAGAACAGGTCGGCCATTGACCTCATCTGGCATCATGGTCTGTCCATCTTCAGGAATGTTCTCCATTAGTTATCTCTCTGTAACTCAGTATCAAAAAAGTGCCGTCTTGCGGAAATACCATGATAGTTCAAAATGAGAACCTTCAAAAGTTACTATGGGGTACTGAGATGCAACAGTCTTTGGAAGGCACTGTTGCAAAGTTAGCGATGAGGCAGCCTTTTGTCTTATTCAAAGGCCTTACATTTCAAAAACTCTGCTTACCAGGCGCATTTCGCCCAGGGGATCACCATAATAAATGCTGAGGCCTGGCCTTTGCGTAATGCACGCATCACCTCAATACCTTTGATGGTGGCGTAAGCCGTCTTCATGGATTTAAATCCCAGCGTGGCGCCGATTATCCGTTTCAGTTTGCCATGATCGCATTCAATCACGTTGTTCCGGTACTTAATCTGTCGGTGTTCAACGTCAGACGGGCACCGGCCTTCGCGTTTGAGCAGAGCAAGCGCGCGACCATAGGCGGGCGCTTTATCCGTGTTGATGAATCGCGGGATCTGCCACTTCTTCACGTTGTTGAGGATTTTACCCAGAAACCGGTATGCAGCTTTGCTGTTACGACGGGAGGAGAGATAAAAATCGACAGTGCGGCCCCGGCTGTCGACGGCCCGGTACAGATACGCCCAGCGGCCATTGACCTTCACGTAGGTTTCATCCATGTGCCACGGGCAAAGATCGGAAGGGTTACGCCAGTACCAGCGCAGCCGTTTTTCCATTTCAGGCGCATAACGCTGAACCCAGCGGTAAATCGTGGAGTGATCGACATTCACTCCGCGTTCAGCCAGCATCTCCTGCAGCTCACGGTAACTGATGCCGTATTTGCAGTACCAGCGTACGGCCCACAGAATGATGTCACGCTGAAAATGCCGGCCTTTGAATGGGTTCATGTGCAGCTCCATCAGCAAAAGGGGATGATAAGTTTATCACCACCGACTATTTGCAACAGTGCCCTCTTCTCCTTTCATCCGGCGGGCAATGTCGTGCTGGATGTTGCGGGTCACATCAGGCGCGCCCTGAACCACGGCAGGTGAAACCAGAATGACCACATGATGCTGCTGCTGATACTCCGCCAGACTCTTCTCCAGCGCGTCGTTAAACCGATCAGAGAGCGCTTTGGACTGCGCCTCTGTCAGCTGCTTCTGACTCACACTGTCCATAAAGCTGTCGAGCGTTTTCTTCATATCAAAAGCCACCACCCGCGGCGTGGAGTAGTCCAGAACCACGCGTGAGAGAAACGCGCTGGTTGCCAGGGCGAAAAGCACGAGAGCAACGATGACAGGTATCCGGCGAAAGGTAAGAGAGGTCGTACTGACCGGTTGTTCGGTGTTGTTTTTCATCACTGTTTATCCTCCATGTCATTCACCGGTATTCGGGATTCAAGCTCAGCCATTTCGTCTTTAAAGTTGCGACACGCGAGGCCGTACACCGCATCGTGGATATCGACCCCCTCCTGCCGGCGTGCTTTCATGTACTCAAAATCCGGGCCTTTCGAGGAGTACATCGCCCGGCTGAGCGGGTCGACGAACAGGCGGTGCCAGGAGCAGTTCGCTTCCACCTGCAGCATAAAAGAGGAGAACCACTGCTCTTTGGCCGAACCGAAGCCGTTAATCATGTCTTTCTCCAGCTTGCTGAACTGATCCGGGTACAGCTGGTTATACTTGGCAAATTCCTTCGCTGACTGTTTCAGAATGGCCTTGTACGATGAGTTCCCCCAGGCAGCGCGTGCAGCGCTGGAGGCGGTCGGGGAGTCGAAGTCCACGATATTTTGCGTGATGGTGATGTATGCGCCGGTATGTCGACGCGCGGTACGGTAGCCTTTCTCGATGAACTGACCCACTTTTTCATTTTTGAAATCAAGGAGCTTCCAGCCCTCATCGATGACGTTCAGTTTTTTCAGGCCACGCGGTGACTGATACATCCTGTTCTCGATGTAAATAATCAATGAGAACATCACCGCGATAAGCAGAGAGGGCCGCGACTCCAGGCCACCGAGCTCCAGTACCACCATCCGGGCGTCATCGTGAAGTGTTGGTTTATCTGAGTTGAAATAGTCCCCGTAGATCCCATTCACCGTGTACTGATCGAGCAGGATTATCATCTCGTCCAGACGGCCCCGGATTGTCGGGGAATCAGCATATTCATCGCTGTCCTTCGCGTCCTGTAAAAACTGAACTACGTCATCAACGCGTGCATGATTACGCTTGCTTAACCAGGCCGCCTGAACTGCCTGCAGAAGCAGGCCTTCATGGACTTCATCGAGGTTGCCGTTCGGACTGGCCATCACCGACATCTGATCGCGTATACGTTCTGCTGACATGTCGAAGTGAGCATCATCCAGCACGTTGGCGAACGGGTTAAACTTGAGGGTATCGCCATCGAGGTATACGCCCCCCATGTTTTCACACAGGGACTTATAGCCATCCCCCATGTCGAACACCCAGGCAAACCCGCCGGAGTCGAGCACACTGCGAATGAGGGGCTGAATCAGACCGGTTTTACCCGCCCCGGAGGTGCCGCAGACCGCCATGTTGAAATTGGTATTGTTCATTCCCTCGTAGAACAGGTCGATGAACGCCAGCTGATTTCGGTAGGTGGGGGCCAGGAGTCCCGCCGGCGCCAGCGGGCTGTCAGCGACGATCGGCAGGAGGTTAGCCACCTGGAACGTCTCCGCCCGCTTCACCACGCCTGCCGCCTGCAGCTCTTTGAACAGGCCTTCGCCGCATTTGAACGGCATCATGGCCAGAAAATTACGCAGGTGATGGTAGCGGGCCGGGATAAGCTGGAAGCCACCCTTACGGTAACTGTTGAGCACCTGCTGCTCGGTAGCGAGAGAGGCCTCTGCGTTATCGGCGGTATACGTGGTGATATTAAAGAAGTAGGACACCAGGGAGGTCTGGTTGGTCGCCAGTCGCTGGCGGATATCGCCCCACTCCTGCATTTCCTTTATCACGTTCGGAAAGTACTTCGCGTAGGAGGTTTTGCTTTTCTTCTCCACGTCCATGAATTTCAGGTTGGCTTCGTTCTGGGTCTTCACCTGGTCCTCCACCATCAGCGTCAGCGTGATGACAAAGGGGCAGGAGATGGAGAGCTCCGGGTTCAGCAGGTTGGCGTAGTTGTCCGCATTGGACCAGAGGAAGGCCATTTCCGGATCTTTCTCCAGATGGTAGCTCGTCACCCGGGTCACGCACTCTTTCCCGTCTCGCCCCAGGCGGCCAATTTTCAGATGACCGGCCGTGACCTTCATATCAAAGCTGTCATCGACACACTGATAGTTCAGATCCTGATAGGGGTCCAGCTTATACGGTACGCGGTACATCTCGTGCGGGTCCGGGTTAATCAGCTCACGCATCAGTTCGACCAGCCCGGCCGCATCAAGGATACGCGTCGGAATGTAAGCCCCGCCCAGTGACGCCCGCAGGATTTTTATCTGGTTCTCCATCTCCACAATTTGCGTGGCGGAGTTCTTCTTCCGGGGCACGCAGCAGGAGATGTACACGCGGTAGTTACGCAGCGTCAGGGGTAAATCCAGATTGTCCGGCAGGGGAAATTGTGTTTCCGCCGCCCGGAGATAGTAGGCGCGGGTAATGGCGTTAAACTTTTTAGCCTGTTTACCACTCCAGCGGAATTCACGCAGACCGTAGTCGATATCATTGCCGACCAGTTTGCTGGAGACCAGATGAAAACTGACCGGGACGCCCCGGGGAAGTTTGCTGCGCAGTAAATGCTCCAGTGTGGCGACGATACTTTTATCCGCACCGGGTAAAGGACGCGCCTCAAACATAAAACCGATGGTTTTGTTATTAATAAACAGCCCGGTCGCGGAATCATAATCCTTATAGGGCAAAATACGGCTGAACTGGGGGAAATTCATGCTGCCCAGCGTGTCATTGGCTTTCGCGGATTCGTCGGGCAGCTTCAGTGCTGATACCAGTGAATTCACAGCCTGGGTGACGGCATCGATGATGTTATTACTCATGCGGGCGTTCCTTTAAGAGCATTTCAAAATAACAAGGGTAATAAATGGCAAGAAGAATATTCATATCCGCACTAGAAACTCCTTCTTATAATGGAAAGCACTGGAATAAAAAACAATAAACACATGGAGGCAATAATCTGACCCATAAAGATCGAATCCAACAACACCTCCCCTTGCCACAAACAAATAAGCAGAGTGATAAATAATAAAACCACATGAAAGAAAACAATCAGGAACAGAATGTTCGCTGAGAACTCCCCATCACCAACTTCCACCTCTAAGCAGAAAAAATAAAATACACACAAACTACAGATAATATAGACGCCTTCATGTCGAATACCCTGAAAGAAATCAGGAGAAAACTCTCCTGCCAGTCCATTGTAAGTCAGTCTGGCTCCCAGATAGATGAGCCAGTAGACTGGAGGTATAAACAAAAATCCGTACTTTCGAAGAAACAGCATCATATCCATCCCCTGATTATTTGCTCATAGCGTTCAGTGCGTTAAGTTTTTTTTCACGTACTGCTTTAATCTCTTCTTTATACTTGCATTCTGATGCCATCTTTTTTGCGTCACCGAAAGTTAATGGCTCTGACGAAGTGCCTGTGTTAGTTTGAATTGCTAAACGTAACGCCTCACCTGCACAAGGTGTCTAATGAATAATACTTTGCAGTTGTTCTGGAGTAGCGGGCTGCATATCGCGAGAATCTTCAATATACTGCACAAAAAATACCCAGTTAACACAATTAAAAGAAGAACTATCAAAAAACCAAATTGCTGGCCAATTTCTTGCTGTCTTTCCATTGCTCCATCCCTACCGGTCAATCCAGTTTGTTAATCAGCATTTCATTTTGAGTTAGCTTTATATAATTCCCACTGATGGATATAGGAATAATACTGCCCACCAGGCACATTAATAATGATGCCATCACAGTCCAGTTTATTAACAGGGCTGGTAAAAGCGCCTGTCGGCATGTTTACCTCAAGTGTCCGGCAGTCATCTTTCCAGTGTCTACCTGCTTCAAGTTCATCCATCGAAAATGAGTGAATGGAGATAACGAACATCCCGGAAAACCCAACCACCGCTATAAGCGCACAGTATATGAATGTATCGCCTCTGTTAACTCGAAGATTGAATTTTTCAGGGATGGCAACCATTGCCAGCGCACCGACCACACCAATAACAAAAAGAATCAGGCATATACCGTTAAGCCATGCAACGTTATGTCCAAGTATATAGTACGCTTTCACTTTCTTATTCCTTATGCTGCATACTTTCAAATAACGTGAGATTGTTAATACTGACCATCGGTCTTACTATTCACCTGCCCCTATCCGATCAAAGTAATAAATCAAGACATAAAACATATAAAAGATCACTGTGGCTGTAAAAAATCCAGTTATTACTGACAGCGTCAAATCAGGAAAGTCCGCCCATATGTTTTTATCCTTAAACACCATAAAAGAAAATAAAGCACTGAGACCTGTAAGCCCAAACAACATTAAAATACAGGCAAGCGTATCTCTTATAAAAACACCAATAATTACATAGCCGTAACCGCAGATAATGATTGCCATTGCAAAAAAAAGTCGAACAAAACCATCAAAACTTAACTGGTATTCAGCCATTTACCCACCCTCACTCAATGTTTCTATCACGCTGCTCAAAGGCTCGCGTGTTTTAATTTCAATGCACTCTCCTGTATTACTTCCGTAACCTCTGCCTCCACGTGCTTCGAGTACCCGTAGCATTTTTATGCAGACATCTGTATTAGGCATGGGAGTAATATCCCAAATCCCACCGCCACTACTCGGCGTCATCAGCACCAGAAAAATAAAGGCATGCATACTTTATTGCCTCTGTTTATATATTAACGAATGAATATTTCTTTCATTGCCTCTGCGATAGTTGTTTGCCTATTGCCACTTATCGCTCTGTCATAATCAGACTTGCTTACATTTTCAATAACATCACTACACTGAAGTCGATTTTGCGCTGGAGAGAAAAACCCTTTATCAATATTAGTCTCAAGCAACCGGCAGTCATTTTTCCAGTGATGAGATAGAACTTCGGGCACTGTATTACTGTCAGTAGAAAAAAACAGGCTATAATATGTCAATTAAAACACCACAGCCATCGTACATTTGAATAATTCACTCATAACCAGCCTTTGCTTTCAGTTAAAAACATCATTGCATTTTATATTCAGATGAACTTCCCTCTGGCCTGTACTTAACGGGAAGGTAGCGGGTTATTCCATCAGGACATGACCAGGCGTCTTTGCGACCATTAAATCCTTGTTGAGCATCGAAAGCTGACACCTTGCAGTTTGTTAACGTATACATTGTATTATTTTTTCTAAAAACCATATCTTTATAAGTATCCTCTGGTGACAAAATAACAAGAGCGGTTATAACATGAAGAATTAAAACCCCAGAGAACATGCAACCACGTAACCCCCTTCTCTCAAACGCCCTTGATGCAAAAGATCCAACTATCACTCCCATGCCAATAGCGAGAAAAAAATAAAATATATAAAATGAGTCAGCCCGAACAAGTCTATAAGAGAATGTTAAATAATTAATCATTTTCAACCCCCCCTTTTAAATAACCCTTACATAAAGATACATGAGCGTAATATCTTCGTCTGAGCACGCTACCGCCCATCCCTTTCAACGCAGAGGGCACTCGTTATAATTCAGAAATGAAAACTTACTGCAGCGCCAGTAATGGCGCTGTGAATCAATTAAGGCGAGGCTGTCCCCACGCCGATGGTTTTACGACAAAAAGAACCGTTGCTGGCTGGTGATATACATCATCTGAATCCACATACGGCGCTATCCACAATGACGTTGTCTCCTCCCCTTTTCTTAATGGCCGGGGATAATTACCTGGCGGTGTTGACGGTGACGTAAACGTTGACGCCACTACTGGTAAAGACATTTTCACTACCGGCAAAGACTGGAGCCTTTTCTCGGTTTCGAAATATATTGCCTCATTCTTTGCCGTTGGATTATTTAGGTACACTGCACGTGCTCGTTCTCTCTCCGCTGCCACTCTGGCCCGGTTCAGGTTGGGTTGAGGCGGCAACGGGTACGAATTAACTGACGTGGTTCTGAAATTACCCTCAGCCAGTTGTGGCAACCCGGCCGCAGCCGGCTTTGCATCACTGCGTTCCTCCTTCAGCTTCGCTTTTTCATTTGCCTGCTCCATCGTCATACAGGTATCCGACGTCGTGGCATTACATTGAAATTCAGTCTCTGTGCCCGCGCACCCGGTTAAGAGCAAAGCGCTGCCCAGAGGAATTAACAGCATTAATTCCTTCATAATATTTCTCGCTATTTATCGGTTTTTTTTTTCAGGTTCATCCTGAGCTGGGTATTTTCCTTAATCGCCCGAACTAGCCATTATTTTCCCCCTGCGGCGCTGCGCCCGGAGAGAACTCACGCGGATCAAGTTTGCCCAGCTTCTTCAGCATCTCGTCAGTATTGAATCCGTTCATACCGCCGCCTGACTGATGATGTGCATCAGCCTGCTGTGCCGGCTCCGCCTCCTGATTCTGAGCCTGCTGTTGCCCGTTCTTTTCCGCTTCCAGTTCTTCAATCGTTTTCAGCTGGAATCCATCCTGGAACACGACGGTCACTTCGTTGCCGGCACCAATCGGAATGACCGGGTGATACTGCTCGGCCCTTTTGATGTAGTACTCGCTCAGCGTCTGCGCAGCTTTAGATGCACCACCGCCGACCCCCATTTTCAGAACGTCACCGGCGCCAACAGATGCGGTTGCCCCCAGGCCAACAGCCGGCTGTGAAGCCCGTTCCATGCCCTGACCAATCCCGTCAACAAAACCGGCCCCCCATGCCCAGCCGAGGATTTTTCCGTTACGCATCACCACCTCTCCCTTAACCCCGTTTTTCCCCATAAAGGAAACGTGGCCGTTAATGGGCTGATCGATGGTTTTATCACCTTTGATACAGCTGATATTGCGGGTACGGACGATGGCGCGTTCGCTGGAGACATCGCCCCAGGCTTCAAGGCCCACAAAACACCCTGTCAGGTCGTAGGTTTTGCTGTTTGGCATTTCCACGCGACCGGTGATACGCAACTGCATCGGTACAGTTGATTCATTCCCGGTAACAGACGCGTTGGCATCTGCCCCCTCGATAAGCATGCTTTTTGCAAAGCTCCCCGACGGAATGTACGGCAATGACTTCGTTTTTTTTCCTTTGTCGTAACTGAACGTTTTACGCTGTATCTGGTTTGGTACCGGTACAGACTGGTAGCTGACCTGCGGCGGCGGTGTCATACCATTCCCCGGATAGAATGCCGTCGGAGGCGGTACCGCGGCGCCGGTTTGCGGCGGATAACTGGCTGGCTGCGGCTCCCCTTCCGGACCGGGTGCCGGTGACGGAGGAGTCGGCGCGGGCTCGCCACCAGAGACAGCCGGTTTCACGCCCAGCGCCTTCAGCTGAGTCTGCATGGCTTCATTATCACTGCTGAGCTTGTCGATACGTATCTGGTCAGCGGTTCGCGCCTTACTCAGTAGGTCCACTTCCCCCTGCAGGGAGTCAAAACGCTTGTTGAGATCAGCGGCAGTCGCCTGCATTTCTGTTGTCGCGTGCTGCTCCACCTTACTGTTGAAGCTGCTGTCGACCACCCCGGTCATATCCGGTGCGGGTTCGCCCTGAGCCGGGGCTTCCTCATCAGAGCTCATGTTCAGATCTGACAGATACAGCCCGCCTCCGACTGCTGCCGCGCCGCCCGCCAGAATGAGTCCCAGCCAGATATATTGCTTACGTTTGATCAGCGTGTTGAAGTTGGCCATCAGCGCTTCACTCCTTCATCTGACGTCGTGACCCAGATCTGCATGCGACCACCGGCAGTCTGCAGGCCCGCCGGGGTACTGAACATGACGGCACGTGTTCCGGGCTGCCAGAAATCGCTTTCACGCACCATACGGGCCGACAGGGAGACATTGTCCAGACTGTAACGGACGACTTTCAGGTGGTGGCCGACCCAGACCCTGTCGGCAGTGGCGCGCAGACCAGCCGGCACCTGCAGCACTTCAGAAGTGACGGGGACAGACTGATACTCATCGGGTACGCTGCCCTGACGCACGGCGCGATTCAGCGAAACCAGTAACGATTCATAGGGGTTCGACTCTTCCCAGGCTTTTGCCGGACCGGGGGTACCCGCCAGCTCGCTGACCAGCTGAATTGTCCGGCCTGAGCCCGCACGGGGCACGGCACGAATGGAGAAGTTCAGCCCGCGTTCGGTTTCCACAATGAAGGTGAATGGTTTTTTACTGACGGTCGCCAGAATGGCACCGCCGCTGTCGGTCTGCTCCTGGTTTGTCAGGCCACCGTCCAGGCTGTTTATCGCCGTGATGCGATCTCCAGGTACTGTGAACAGATTCGGGTCGGTGTTACTCACGGCAATATTTGCCTGACCACCATTGGTGAGGGGGACCACTGTCGGCGCCAGCGTACCGCTAAGGGTCGCGGACATCGCGGGGGCGACCAACAGCAGACAGCCTGAAATAAATAACGGGTTAATTTTTTTCATTATTTATTTCTCCAAAACGCGCCAGCCAGCTGACACCATCGACACGACTGAACTGAATGACATAGCTTTTAATTTCACTGTAGGGTTTGGAATCCCCAATCCACGTTTTCAGCTCACCCCGGATATCCACGCGGTTCTCTGCCGGCCAGGCACGCATCGACGTCATATAAAAGGTGGAATTAACGTTATTGTCTTTAATGCGTTTCGCATCTTCAGCCAGCTGGACCTTGAGGCTGTTCTGCGAGGCGGGTAATACATACCGGAGAAGCTGCTGATGCTGGGCATCAACCGTTTCCGGCGTGACATTCAGACGCAGGGCAACAAAGGACAGGCCCAGCTGCTCAATATAAGAGGCGTCAGCCTGGTTCTGAGACACCGCAAAGGGTGCACGGAATAACATCGGTGTCACCGCCACTTTCTGTTCCGTCTGCAGACGGTAATTATTTATGCCCTGGATAATATTGGTCGCAAGACTGAGGGTCAGGAGTGTCCCCAGACTGATAAATCCCACAGCGATAACGCGGGTGGTATTTTGTCTGGCACCATGTTCCATATGTTATTTCCCCGTTGATTTATTTAATCCACTGCCGGAAACAGGAGTCCGGAACATCATGAAAGAAACCTTTAAGAAGGGAGGTTGGCAGATACCAGTAAATCAGGTCGCGTAGCCAGGAACTGCCCCGCCCTTTTTTCAGTTTCTTGATACCCCAGAAAACCAGTACCGCTGAAGCTATGCCAAAAATGAACTTGCTGGTCCAGAAACCCCAGCCGAGACAAATCACGGACGGGATAAGTTCATCGAGATATAAGCCAAACCAGCGGGACTGGTTAGTCAGTGTTTCCGGGAAACGGTATCGCTTTAATTCGTCTCCCGTCATCACGTGCTTCCTGTCAGTAACCGGCGACCGACATACCGATGGTGATAAAGGTGGAAATAATCGCGAAGCCAAACAGGAACTTCACGTTTTTGGTCATCATGTACATGATGCCGCCGGCGACAACTTCTGCCAGAACCACCCATTTGACGACACTGGACTGCTTACCAAACGTGCCTTTAACGGTCGCATCCCCGGACTTCATCAGGTCGGTTGCCGTGGTGCAGGGCCGACGCATGATCATTCTTTGCGCTAGTTGATCAAGTATCGATCAGTTGAGCGGCGCCAAGTACGATTTTAATTGTACCTTGCGTTGCCAAGCTGTAAATAGTCGAGATCTTCGCGAATTCAACTTCGAAGTGCGACACTCGCCTATGCCGCCTGACGGTACTCTTCGAATACCTTGACAGGCTGCCTGAATCCGAGACATTTCCGAGGTCGTAGGTTGAGCCACTGCTCCGCTCTCCTGACATCCTCGTCCGTGACCTCTCTCAGGTCTGTTCCCTTTGGGATAAACTGCCTCAACAGCCCATTGCTGTTCTCGTTCAGACCGCGCTCCCACGAAGAGTAAGGGTGCGCAAAGTAAGTCTCGGCACCCAGCGCTTCCTCTATCGCCTTGTGTTCGGCAAACTCGCCGCCGTTGTCAAAGGTGATGGTATGCACCTGCTCGATGTAGGGCGTTAACATCTCGATTATCGCATCCCGCACCACCCCAGCCTGTTTGCTCGCGACCCGCTTGACCAGATAGAGCCGGCTCTTGCGCTCCACCAGGGTGACCAGTGCACCTGTGCCTTGCTTGCCCAGCACCGTGTCCGCCTCCCAATCACCGAGCCGCTCCCGGCTATCGACGATAGCCGGCCGTTCATCAATAGAGCGGGCTTCCTTGATGGGAGAACGCAGGCTGCTCGCCCCCTTGCGGTAGCGCTTGTGGCCCTGGCGCAGATGGCGGTACAACTGGCCACCCCGGGCTTTGTCGGCGGCCACATGGCGGTATATCCACTCGTGACTCACCATGAGGCCTATCTGCTTGCCCACCGCGCTTATCTGCTCCGGGCTCCACCACCAGGCGAGTGTCAGCTCGACAAACTGGATGACATCGGCAGATAGCCGAGATTTGGCCGCACTGGCCCGTCGGTGGGTGGCGTGCTGATGCGCATTGTCTGGCTGGTAGCCCTGCGGCCCGGCGTTACGACGCAGCTCCCGGTAGAGGGTGGAGCGATGAACGCCAATGGCGCGTGCGGTGGCAAGGATGGACATCCCCTGTGCGCGAAGCACCGATAACTGGTATCGTTGCCCCTCGGTCAACTGCTGATAGCTCATGGTGATACTGCTTTTACTTTGGCGAGCAGAAGGGTACCACCAATCAGCAGTTGGCCACCTCTCGCCATTCATCCATGAGTGTCGCACTTATTATCTGAATTCCCGCTTAACTAACTGTTTATTTTTATGGCCCAGAAGTCTTTGCTCGACTACCTTGAATCAATTCCAGACCCACGCAATCAGGCCAAGTGCTCGCATATCTTGTCAGAGGTTGTTTTCATGGCCATCTGCGCCATGATGTGCGGTTTTGATACTTGGAGCGAGATTACCTTGTTTGCTCAAGAGCGAGAGCCATGGTTCCGGCGCTGGTTGAGCTTGCCTGGCGGCATTCCATCACACGACACATTCAACCGCATTTTTGCCACTCTGCCTCCCGCCAGTCTGAAATCCATTTTTCAAGCGTGGATCGGCGACATCATGGGCGATGATAAGCTGGTTGGCCAACTAGCGGTTGATGGTAAAGCTCTTCGTGCTACCGCTAAAGGGCGAGGTGCCAACGCTGTTCATATGGTCAATGTCTGGTCAACTGAGCTGGGGATGTGTGTTGGCCAGCAAAAAGTCGCTGACAAATCTAACGAGATCACGGCAATACCTGAGCTACTCCAACTTCTTGAATTAAAAGGGTGTTTAGTCAGTATTGATGCGATGGGTACACAGGTAAAAATCGCCGACACCATCCTCAAAAAGTCGGGTGATTACCTGCTTGCAGTGAAAGACAACCAACCTAGCCTCAATACTGAAGTAAAAGAACAGTTCCAAGCGTATTGGGATAAGAATGAAACCGATGTTTCGGGGCACGGCTTTACTGAACAATTTGACTCAGAACATGGGCGAAAAGAGCATCGACGTTGTTGGGTTCTGATGGTTGATGAAAGCATGCCAGTTTGCCAGCAGTGGAAAGCGAAGACGATCATAGCCGTGCAGGCTGAGCGAATTGAAAATGGCAAAGGCTATGATTTCGTGAGATTTTATATAAGTAGCCGAGCGTTGGATGCCACCTCAGCGCTGAAGGCAACCCGAGCGCACTGGTCGGTAGAAAATCTGCTGCACTGGACTTTAGATATTGCGTTCGGAGAGGATCAACTTCAGGCCAGAGCGGGCTTCGCTGGGGAAAACTTAGCGGTCATCAGGCAGTGGATACTGAACATGCTGAAGCAAAACAAATCACGTAATCTAAGCATGGCCAACAAGCGCAGGCTCTGCTGTCTGAATGAACAATATTTGTTCGAATGTATGGGGTTGTTCAAAGTATAAACACTGATGCGTCAGCCCTGTGCCGTGGTGGTGGCCATCGCAGCATCCGGGAAGAACGCCGCCACAGCAGCAACCGGCAGCGCAACTTTAGCGACTTTCAGGGCTTTCTTTTTATTGAAAACGCGGGACATAAAAGAAGGTTTGGTTTTTTCAGAGACAGCAGAGCCCTGAACACTTAATACAGCATTCATATTTATTTCCTTTAAAGAGAATGTATACGTTAGTTGAAAATCACTTCTGTATTATTTGATTAGGATATTAACTTTCACCCTCCTCTCGCAGTTCAGAAAAGATATAGTTTGGAAAGCGCCTCAGATGATCTTTGAGACGCATCGCGACCTCGGTTGATTTAGTTCTGCCACTACGGTTCTTTGCGCTAACTAAAAGTGCATGAGTGTCGTCATCAAGGTAAACGGAAACAATATTCTTATTTCCAGTGCTGGTATAACGCTTTGACACACTGCTTCTCCGATTAGAAACCTTATAGACAAATCATTACACAGAAAGACACAGGAAATAAAGGGGCTAAACAGCCCCAATCAATTTAACAATTTATTAACATAACATATTCATAAACATTCTCAATAAAAAAATATATTTTCCTGCTCCTGTAGCAATCCGTTACAAATGCTCTAAAAGACGGATAAACCTCCAATACTTTCTCTTTCGCACGATCGATCCTTTTTTTTACAATCTTCTCAGGCACAGAAATATAATTTGATATGTCCATATAGCTAAAACCAAGAACATAAAATGAAAGAGGAATGATATTCAAATCACTTATCCTTGCAATAGCCTCATCAAAATCCGGAATGTCTTTTGATTTTATGAATTTCATTTTTCGGCTGGATAATGGAACCGTTATCAGAAGATTCATTTGCCAAAAAAAATAAAAATCATCATCCAAAAGACTGATAAACTCAATTCGAATTTGAAAATTTGATTTTCCACACGAAAAAATTTTACTTAACACACAACCTTTACCTAGCGCCATGCAATCAAGTTCTAACTGGGAAAGCATCAACTCCAGTTCATGAAATGATCCTGAGAAACTACCTGCTACACCTTCTGTTTTAAAAAAGTCATACATTTGTTCAAATGATGTGTTGGAATATAGGACATCGCGTTGTTGGTTTCTTACGCAAACAGAGACAGGTGAGGTGTTATACAACCCCTTTATGTGAAGAAGAGCATCCCTAACCGATTGACTTAAGCTGTCATCACCACTACGATCCATCGCACACATAGGTTCCTCCTTAGAAGGGTTCTATGGATAGTTGGTGTAGAGAGGTTGCATCTCTCTACACCAATGTTTCTCAAATTTTCAGTTGCTCTTGAATTATAAATCCCATTTAACTGGATGTCATCAAAATAGATTAGATCATTCTTCTAAAGATTCTCAAAAAAGAAGTATATTTATTCAACTTATAATAAAAAACTAGACGGTCCATTATTACATTTCGCAATGCCTTACGCTAATCATTGTCAGTGTCATCCACTTTTGGAAAGAATTGCTCTATCACAGCATTAACGTCATCCCGGATGTTTTCTATTAACCCTGACCATTCCCATCTTGGGTTACCATGAACATGAGGACTCAAACATTCGATCCCCAGCACCTTATTCACAGTAAACTGTGTTTTAACCATGCTTTCAAGCAGCGCTCTATTGAATGCCATCTGATTAAACCCGGATTCTTTGCGTTCCATCTGGGCTTCGTAGACACGCAAACCAAGCTCAAGCAACATCGATGCAATACTTGAATAGCTAATATCTTTCTCTTTCGCACCTTCAGCACGACGCTGAACTGCTATCGCATTAATTTTCTCTGCAACTTTGTCATTTACATAAACTTGGATCTTAGCCATAGTCCCTCACAATTATAATCTCGTATAACCCACAAAACTCTAAGTGCTAAAACTACGCATGTTGCGCGATTCACTATTAGAGTCACTATGATAGAAATGACGATTCATTCCACGAATCACTATCCTTTTAGCCACGAATCTAATATAGATTCATGGCTCTTGTAAATAAATGTTTTACAAAAAAATAGTCTCTAACGAATCCCATACAATTCGCCAGTGAATCTATTTAGATTCATAGGCGAATCGCTTTAACACATTAAATAAATGTACTGCACATTATTTTTGTCATAACTCACTGTTTACAAATACCAATCTGCAAAATTTTAATTTTGCGTGGGGTGTGGTGATTTTGTGGTGAGGAGTGCATATATGTTGAGTCTCGGTCTTGGATGGGTTAAGGTTATTCCGGGATTTGGCACGGAGGGGAATTCATGAAGGGAGTAGCGTTTGGTATCATCCTGTCTTTAATACCATTGTCATCAATGGCAGCAGACTGCTTTGATATGGCTGGCAGGGATTACAAAATTGATCCGGATCTCCTGCGTGCTATATCATGGCAAGAATCACGATTTAAAATTGATGCGATTGGGCGTAATCCTGTTACGGGTTATGGATCAGGCTTGATGCAAATTGACTCGCAGCATTTCAACGAACTGTCGCGATATGGAATAAAACCGGATCATCTTCTTAGCGATGCTTGTCTTAACATCTACACCGGAGCCTATTATCTGGCTCAGGCGTTTAAAAAGTGGGGCGTTTCGTGGGATGCAGTCGGGGCATACAATGCAGGCTTCAAAAAGACCCCGCGCCAGGCAGCAAGACGTTACGAGTATGCGAAGAAGATCCATTACTACTACACGGCTATCAAAGCAAGCAAACGAACTTCTTCTAAAGATCAGAAAATCGCCATGAACTAAAAAACCTTCTGATATAAGAAGGCTTGAATTTCTTAAAAATCTACGGCATCTATACCTGGATAATAATCGGCATCACTATCAAAATGAAAAAGCAGATACCCGCCCTCCCGGTGCATTAGTATGAGATTTTTGCGTAAAAATTTTGACACCCCACCTCTTTTTAGCGCCAGAAGATGGCGTTTGAAATCATACATCCTTATAACACAACCATAAGGTGTATCATGTATCCACTCTAAGTAACTATCGCAAGTTAGATAATTGGTTGTTGATGAAAGCACCTGAAGAACTCTGATATCACCTTCTTCCATATGTGAAATACTGATACAGACAGCTTTAAATTCAAACATAAGTATTCCCACCATCAAAACGCCGGACAGCTGCCCGGCGCTTATAATTAGCCTTTAAGAGTGCGGAATTTCTCCGCAATTAACCACAATGCCTTATTGAGTTTAACATCACCATCGATTGCTTTTACTGGCCGGGTTGTTGTTCTTTTCCCTTTTTCAGTTCGGCCAGGCAAACCGCCTTTAATCAGATTTTCCTGGACCCTTTGATATGTAGTCCAGATGTCATCTTTTTTATCTTCATAACGGCGCGGATGAATTATCTGTTCAATACTGACCGGAGATTTATTTTCATCTTCATATCGGTAGGTTAATGCAGCTTGTCCAAACAGACGCTGTTCTTCCTTGGTTAATGTAATAGACTTCATGACATCAACGCCTTCAGTTATTTTATCGAAAATTCCCAGAACTTCGTAAGCACCTTCGATAACCCTTCCCACAATATCACCTTTATGAGGTACACGAATCTCACCAAACGACGTACCGCACACAAGGCCATTTGTGCATACAAAACGGAACATACCCGGGATCATTTGATAACTGGACGATCCATCATGCGAGTTAAGAAGAATGATTTCGGGTACTTCTGTTCCTTTATTGGCCCCTTCACGGCGAAGTCTTACCATATGCTTAGTATGCCCCCGTTTATCCTCATCCCTTACTCGTGACTGACAGGCAAAAAATGGCTGGAAACCTTCTTCACGTAATTTATCCAGCAGTGTAATGGTTGGAATATAGGTATAGCGATCACTACGTGAATTATGCTTTTCTTCTGAAAACACAGAAGGTACAACCTTGACTAATTCATCGTTAGTCAGTGGGCGTTCCTGACGAATGGAATGAGTAAGTCCAAATCGGGATGCTAAACGCATATTATTCTCCTTCACCTGTTTAATTTTTTAACCATCACCCGTTGAGTTGCCGGGGCCGCGGTTTTGACTTTGTGCGGGGACCTGCTGAACCTGCCCCTGGATATAACCTTCACCCGTTTGAGAGCCGTTCGCCGCAAGGGCGTAAACGAGCACAGCCCGGTGCAGATGTCCGGGGGTGAGCGGGAAATTTTTTTCGGCCTAATGAAGCGGCAGCGGAATGGCCGGGAAAAATTTATTGCGAAAGGCCCTGCCGTCCCCTGGACAGCGGCTTTGTTAATGGAATGGTCGCCTCCCATCTCTTGTGCCACAGTGGGACGATAAATCGTCACTCATTGAACGGAGCGCTGCTATCATGAACGTTAAAACTATTGGAATCGATTTGGCAAAAAACGTTTTCCAGATCCATGGGGTTGACGAGCACGGAAAACGGTTGTTCAACAAACAACTCAGACGGGCACAAATGGCCTCCTTTTTTGCCAACATCCCACCCTGTTTGATCGGCATGGAGGCCTGTGCATCTGCTCATTTCTGGGCCAATAAACTGATATCGATGGGCCATAATGTCAAACTGATGGCCCCTCAGTTCGTCAAACCCTATGTTAAAACCAATAAGCATGATGCTGCAGACGCTGAAGCTATTTGTGAAGCCGTCACTCGACCTAACATGCGGTTCGTGCCGGTCAAAACCGCTGAGCAGCAAGCCGTATTGGCACTTCACCGGAGTCGTCAGAGCTTCATCAAACAGCGAACCGCACAAGCCAATCAAATCAGGGGGTTATTGGCCGAATTTGGCATTGTCGTCCCCCGAGGTATCCAGCAGCTACAGCGACGATTACCTGAGCTCGTGGAAGATGCGGATAACCCGTTACCCGTCCTGTTTCGTACACAGCTGAGTCTACTACAGCACCACATGGCGTACCTGTTCGATGTCATCGCTACACTCGACAAGCAGATTGAGCAGTGCTATCGGCAAAATGCTCTCTGCCAGCGTATCGGCAAGATCCCTGGTATTGGCCCTGTTACCGCCAGCGCGCTGATTGCGACCATTGGTAAAGCCAACAATTTCGAGAATGGCCGACAACTGGCTGCCTGGCTCGGATTGGTTCCACGTCAGCACTCCAGTGGGGGTAAACAAGTCCTGCTCGGGATAAGCAAGCGAGGTGATACCTATTTGAGGACCTTGCTTATCCATGGTGCCAGGGCGGTATTGCAGTCGGCCAAACATAAACAGGATGCCGTATCGAGCTGGGCTAACCAGCTAATGGCGCGCCGGAATAACAACATTGCCTCGGTAGCATTGGCTAACAAGAATGCGCGGACTGTGTGGGCGCTCCTGGCCAAAGAGCGGGAGTATTGTGCACCAATAATAAGCGCTTAAGTTGCTTAATCAGTAAGACAGAAACAACACCACCGATTGCCCAGGCAAGCATGAAGTGATGGCAAGACAGGTCAGACCGCGATGGGGAAAACCCGGTTTATTCAAGGCTCCTGAAAGAGCGCTTTGTTGATAGAGGCCTCCATCAGCGTATTCCATCAGGGACAGAGGTATTTTACATCACCTCGGCAAAGTCCGGATCTATGGCTGCAATCGATGACCAGTAAAGCCACCACAACATATTTAGCTTGGCAAACAGGAGGCGACCATCTATGAATAAATCGAACTTTTGCTGAGTTGAAGGATCAGATCACGCATCTTCCCGACAACGCAGACCGTTCCGTGGCAAAGCAAAAGTTCAAAATCACCAACTGGCCCACCTACAATAAAGCCCTCATCAACCGTGGCTCCATAACTTTCTGGCTGGATGATAAAGCTATTCAGGCCTGGTATGAGTCAGCAACACCTTCTTCACGAGGCAGACCTCAGCGCTATTCTGACCTTGCCATCACGACTGTGCTGGTCATTAAACGCGTGTTCAGGTTGACCCTGCGGGCTGCACAGGGTTTTATTGATTCCATTTTTACACTGATGAATGTTCCGTTGCGCTGCCCGGATTACACCAGTGTCAGCAAGCGCGCAAAGTCGGTTAATGTCAGTTTCAAAACGTTCACCCGGGGTGAAATCGCGCATCTGGTGATTGATTCCACCGGGCTGAAGGTCTTTGGTGAAGGCGAATGGAAAGTCAAAAAACACGGCAAAGAACGCCGTCGTATATGGCGAAAGTTGCATCTGGCCGTTGACAGCAACACACATGAAATCATCTGTGCAGACCTGTCGCTGAACAATGTGACGGACTCAGAAGCCTTCCCGGGTCTTATCCGGCAGACTCACAGAAAAATCAGGGCAGCATCGGCAGACGGCGCTTACGACACCCGGCTCTGTCACGATGAACTGCGGCGTAAGAAAATCAGCGCGCTTATCCCTCCCCGAAAAGGTGCGGGTTACTGGCCCGGTGAATATGCAGACCGTAACCGTGCAGTGGCTAATCAGCGAATGACCGGGAGTAATGCGCGGTGGAAATGGACAACAGATTACAACCGTCGCTCGATAGCGGAAACGGCGATGTACCGGGTAAAACAGCTGTTCGGGGGGGCACTGACGCTGCGTGACTACGATGGTCAGGTTGCGGAGGCTATGGCCCTGGTACGAGCGCTGAACAAAATGACGAAAGCAGGTATGCCTGAAAGCGTGCGTATTGCCTGAAAACACAACCCGCTACGGGGGAGACTTACCCGAAATCTGATTTATTCATAGATGGTCGCCTCCTGTTTGCCAAGCTAAATATGTTGTGGTGGCTTTACTGGTCATCGATTGCAGCCATAGATCCGGACTTTGCCGAGGTGATGTAAAATACCTCTGTCCCTGATGGAATACGCTGATGGAGGCCTCTATCAACAAAGCGCTCTTTCAGGAGCCTTGAATAAACCGGGTTTTCCCCATCGCGGTCTGACCTGTCTTGCCATCACTTCATGCTTGCCTGGGCAATCGGTGGTGTTGTTTCTGTCTTACTGATTAAGCAACTTAAGCGCTTATTATTGGTGCACAATACTCCCGCTCTTTGGCCAGGAGCGCCCACACAGTCCGCGCATTCTTGTTAGCCAATGCTACCGAGGCAATGTTGTTATTCCGGCGCGCCATTAGCTGGTTAGCCCAGCTCGATACGGCATCCTGTTTATGTTTGGCCGACTGCAATACCGCCCTGGCACCATGGATAAGCAAGGTCCTCAAATAGGTATCACCTCGCTTGCTTATCCCGAGCAGGACTTGTTTACCCCCACTGGAGTGCTGACGTGGAACCAATCCGAGCCAGGCAGCCAGTTGTCGGCCATTCTCGAAATTGTTGGCTTTACCAATGGTCGCAATCAGCGCGCTGGCGGTAACAGGGCCAATACCAGGGATCTTGCCGATACGCTGGCAGAGAGCATTTTGCCGATAGCACTGCTCAATCTGCTTGTCGAGTGTAGCGATGACATCGAACAGGTACGCCATGTGGTGCTGTAGTAGACTCAGCTGTGTACGAAACAGGACGGGTAACGGGTTATCCGCATCTTCCACGAGCTCAGGTAATCGTCGCTGTAGCTGCTGGATACCTCGGGGGACGACAATGCCAAATTCGGCCAATAACCCCCTGATTTGATTGGCTTGTGCGGTTCGCTGTTTGATGAAGCTCTGACGACTCCGGTGAAGTGCCAATACGGCTTGCTGCTCAGCGGTTTTGACCGGCACGAACCGCATGTTAGGTCGAGTGACGGCTTCACAAATAGCTTCAGCGTCTGCAGCATCATGCTTATTGGTTTTAACATAGGGTTTGACGAACTGAGGGGCCATCAGTTTGACATTATGGCCCATCGATATCAGTTTATTGGCCCAGAAATGAGCAGATGCACAGGCCTCCATGCCGATCAAACAGGGTGGGATGTTGGCAAAAAAGGAGGCCATTTGTGCCCGTCTGAGTTGTTTGTTGAACAACCGTTTTCCGTGCTCGTCAACCCCATGGATCTGGAAAACGTTTTTTGCCAAATCGATTCCAATAGTTTTAACGTTCATGATAGCAGCGCTCCGTTCAATGAGTGACGATTTATCGTCCCACTGTGGCACAAGAGATGGGAGGCGACCATTCCATTAACAAAGCCTGGGCGTATTTGAAATCAAGTGGCATGCTCTAATGATAAGAGCGTGCTGATCTTACTTGCGTCGTGTTGATGTCTTATCGCTCAGATGCGTCGGATGACGCAAGATGTTCTCCATCGCCGCCCTGTAACTGTGAAATAGTACAGAACAGATACGTCCGCTCCTCTCCTGGCGCGGACAATTGTGTAACGCCTCTATCGAAACCGCATTGCCAATGGTTGTCAGGTCGATGTACCTGAGCCTTTATCGTTGTTGATTACCACTCGCAGTAAGCATGGCGAAACCAGCCCCGGCACACTCTTTTCTTTATAAATGCAGCGCTTATTATTAACTCGCTAATGCTGTACATACCGTTACACAGCAATGCTCATCTTTTCAGATGCACCTGGTATAGAATGTCAAAGAAGATAGATTGGAATAAAGTCCAAATACCCATTGTCCCATTTGTTGTCTATTTGTTGTAACACTAAGAATCAACAAATTTTAAACAAGTTAATGTCATGTAGTCTTACTTTTTTATAATGATAATGAAAATCAAAAATACTCTGTGCCTACATATCCTGATGGCTCTCCTCGCCATCCTGGTTCTGAGCGTTCACCCGGTGGTGACGAGCTTTGATCCGCCGCTTAAATTCCAGCCGATGATTAAATCGATGGAAGGCACACCAAAAGAGCAAGCAGAAAAAATAGCCACCATTTCCCATGCATTACAAGGGAATGCGATTTTCTTTATCGGGGCATCAGAAGTTTCTACTTCCGAAAATGAACATTACGCTGCCTATAATTACTTCAATAAGCAATTGCACAGACCTTTAGTGGCATATGGCGATAGTTATGTCGACGACGTTACACAATTTTTACTGTTCTCCCGTTTTAAAGACAGCCTTAACGCAAACAGTAAAGTGGTGTTGCTCCTGGCACCGGATAGCTTTTATTCAAATGGGCTTCCTCCGGCGATCTTTGCGGATAATTTCCCGGGTTCGATTTTCGATCCATTAATGAAAGACAAGCAGGCTCGTCCTTTGCTGGTCAATTACTTAAAACATATTGAAGCGGACGATATCAGCCATTTGAGTTTTGGTGAAATGGCCATTTATGGCTGGCATCCGGATCTGATCTGGGAAGAGGTGAGCTATCAGTTTGCCAACTTCTGCACCATGATAAAAAACGACTGGCTGGACCTGCTCAATATTGAGCCACAGCCTGCCGCGCAACCCTGGCCCGCACAGCCTGGCAACATAACGATGCCCGACTGGGATCAAGAGCTGGCGAATGCCCGTGAACTCAACAAAGTACGCAAGCAAAGTGCAGCCACGATGTGGATGGATAAGGCGGTTTATGAGGCCGGGGATACTCCTGAGCAGTGGGATGACACGCCTGTCGTGCCGAAGCAAATCGAGGTTTTCCGCGCCACCATCAAGCTCCTGAAAGAGCGCCATGTCCAGGTGATTGCAATTGTCGACCCGATTAACCCGTGGGCGCTGACCAATACCAATACGTTCCAGCCGGTTGATAAACAAATTCAGGCAATCCTGACGGAAAACCAGGTGCCTTATTTAGATATGTATGCGATGCCGTATCAAAACGGCTGGAACTGGGATCGTCTGCACCCATCGGAAACGGCATGGGTCCCTATGGTTCGCTTTATCGCGGAGAACTTTAAATGATGAAAACCGCCATTCGCCTGTTTTTACTTTATCTCCTGCTGGCGATAACCATTGTCGCGTGGACCTCCGTGGATGACAGCATGAGTTTGCAATTGCATTTTGAATATCAAAAGTTCTGAGGACGAATAATGTACAGCTCAGGCATGTTTTTCTTCTATTTGTTCTCATCAGCGCTGGTGTTTGCGCTGGTTAACCGCGTATTGCGTCACCGACTGACATATATATCCGCTTTTTCCGTGCTGGCGGCTTTAGGCTGGGGGTATATCTTCGAAGGCGACTATATTGTCCCGGCGGCAGTGTTTTTCAGTTTTTATATTCTTGTCACATTAAAAGAGAAAGGTTGGTTAAAAACCTGGCAGGCGGTCACATTAACGCTGCTGCCGCTGTTTCTGGTGAAATTACATCTGAACAACCACTGGGGCATGATCGGGCTCTCTTTTATGACTTTCCGCGCCATCGATGTGCTGCTGTACCGCAGTAAAAAGGATGGCCAGAATTTTCTGCACTATTTCTGCTACCTGTTTATGCCGTTTATTATCCTGGCCGGCCCGATGTACCGCTGGCGGACCTGGATGACGGATATCAATAAACCGGTTTTCACGCTGACTCGTGAGCAGTTTTTAGTGGCTTTAGAGCAAATTATTACCGGGATTATCCAGAAATTCTTGTTCGCCATGCTGGTCGATACTCTGGTCGTTCAGCCGTGGAGCCATGAAGCGTTTACCCTGAAAGTGGGCGTGGTGATGTCGATTGCCTACAGCGCCTATCTCTACTTTGATTTTGCGGGTTACAGCAACATGGCTATCGGGGCGGGCCGCTTATTTGGCCTGAACATTCCGGCAAACTTCAATATGCCAATCCTGGCGAAAACCCCGCAGGATTTCTGGCGCCGCTTCCATATCAGCCTCTCTGAATGGCTGAGGGATGTGGTCTTTATGCCGATTTATATGAATCTGATGAAGCACAATTTTTTCCGTCAGAACAAAACGCTGGCGCAAAATATTGGCATCTTCTGCACCCTGTTTTGTATGGGGGCATGGAATGGACTCGAACGACACTACGTCATTAGCGGCGCGCTGTTTGGCGCCATTTCCGTTGTTCACAACATGCTGCAATGGTTTGCCAAACGCCATCCGGCTTTGAGCAACGGACTTCAACATCCGGTTTCTGTGTTTGTGGGACGAATTTTGACGCTGGGAAGCGCCGCGGCCTCCCTTTACATCTTTAGTGGAATGTCTCCCTTATGAAAAATGACTCCGAACTTCTGGAACTACAAGACTTCTTGCGTGCGGCATTACGCGATCCCGCGTCCCCTCAGCAACTGGCGATCAGCGGTAGCGATGAAGCCATCACCTGGCAACAGCTCTCCGTCGCGGTTACTGACTGGGCGCAACGTTACCAACAATGCAACCAACCTGCCGGTACGCCGGTGGTGTTGTACGGGCATCAGCAGGCGGAATTTGCCGTCGCGCTCTATAGCTGCCTGTTGCACAATATTCCGTACATTCCGGTGGACTGCATCTATCCGCAGGAGCGTCTCAAAGAGATTTGCCAGCTCGCCAATGCCCCCTTCTATTATGATGTGGCCGCGAAAAAATTTATCGCGACCGGCATAACCGGCCAGGTACTGGCCGAGCCAGATCTCGCCTACATCATGTTCACCTCCGGCAGCACCGGAAAACCGAAAGGGGTGCAGATTGGACGTGAAAGCGTCTGGCATTTCATGAAGTGGGTAAGTCAGGACTTTTCCTTGCCGGAAAAACCTGTGCTGATGAACCACGCGGTGTTCAGCTTCGATCTCTCGCTGATCCCCCTGCTGGCGAATCTGGCTACTGGCGGGCATATTGTGCTGAACGCGAAAGAAGATATCGCGGCGGAAAACTGGCTGGATCGCCTGAAAGCGAACGATGTTTCCGTCTGGGTTTCTACCCCCTCTTTTGCCTATCAGCGCCTGCTGTCGCCCCAGTTTAATAGCGACTATCTGCCTGAACTGAATGTCTTTATTTTCATTGGCGAAGTATTAAATAAAGCGCTGGTAAAACAGTTACGCCGCCGTTTCCCGCAGGCCAAAATCCTTAACTCCTACGGCCCAACGGAAGCGACTATCGCCACCACGGTGGTTGAAATCACCGATGAAATTCTCAATAACGACAACCCGCTGCTGCCCGTTGGCGTGATGATGCCGGACACCCACATGGAAATTACCGCCGATGGCGAGTTGATCATCTGGGGTAAAAATGTGATGCGCGGTTATCTCGGCCTGCCGCAAGAGAACGCGACAAAATTGCTGCGACGCGAAAGTGAAGAATATCGTGGTTACAGAACCGGCGATCTGGGTTACGAAGACGGTCTTATCTACTGCCAGGGCCGCAACGATAGCCAGATCAAACTGAACGGCTACCGTATTGAAATCAACGAGATTGAAAATCGCCTGCTGGCGATGTCCGGCATCAGTGAAGCGGTTGTGCTGCCGCTGATGAAATCATGCGGAAGCGTTCTGCGAATTGCGGCATTCTGCGTGACGGATCTGGCACCAGAGGTGATCAAAACATCCCTTTCGAAAGTGATCCCCCATTACATGGTGCCGTCACAAATTATTATTAAAGATGCATTGCCGCTTAATCCGAACGGCAAAATCGATCGTAAATTGCTGGACACCCATGCCCGCACGAATTAATTAGCCAGGAAACTATTATGGAACAAGAAATTCTCGCCCTGTTTGAAAAAGTGTTATCCCGCAAAGTGGGCTTTCATGATGAACTGATTGAGTCTGACATTCTCGACTCAATTCTGGCGGTCGATCTGGTGCTGGAAGTGCAGGACGTTTACGGCTGCATGATCCCGCCGACCGAAGTCGCCACCGTGCTGAAAACCCCTGCGGATTTGGCGCGCTACATTGAAGAAAACCGTTAATCGTTTGTGAGGTTAATGGCTTTTGTGAAAACCCTGAATGTTTTGATTCAGGGTTTTTTTATACCGTCTCGTCTCCCCTGACATCCCCTATTTCGCTTGTGGTAATGACTCCAACTTATTGATAGTGTTTTATGTTCAGATAATGCCCGATGACTTTGTCATGCAGCTCCACCGATTTTGAGAACGACAGCGACTTCCGTCCCAGCCGTGCCAGGTGCTGCCTCAGATTCAGGTTATGCCGCTCAATTCGCTGCGTATATCGCTTGCTGATTACGTGCAGCTTTCCCTTCAGGCGGGATTCATACAGCGGCCAGCCATCCGTCATCCATATCACCACGTCAAAGGGTGACAGCAGGCTCATAAGACGCCCCAGCGTCGCCATAGTGCGTTCACCGAATACGTGCGCAACAACCGTCCTCCGTATCCTGTCATACGCGTAAAACAGCCAGCGCTGACGTGATTTAGCACCGACGTAGCCCCACTGTTCGTCCATTTCAGCGCAGACAATCACATCACTGCCCGGTTGTATGCGCGAGGTTACCGACTGCGGCCTGAGTTTTTTAAGTGACGTAAAACCGTGTTGAGGCCAACGCCCATAATGCGTGCACTGGCGCGACATCCGACGCCATTCATGGCCATATCAATGATTTTCTGGTGCGTACCGGGCTGAGAGGCGGTGTAAGTGAACTGTAGTTGCCATGTTTTACGGCAATGAGAGCAGAGATAGCGCTGATGTCCGGCAGTGCTTTTGCCGTTACGCACCACGCCTTCAGTAGCTGAGCAGGAGGGACAACTGATGGAGATGGAAGCCACGGGAGCACCTCAAAAACACCATCATACACTAAATCAGTAAGTTGGCACCATTACCGAGTTCATCAGCAAACAGTGGGGCGGTACGATATACTCTTTTCGCCAGATTGCGTCGGCGAGCTGCAGCTTTTTGTTCTTCACTCCAGCGACGGATCGGCTTGTCCCCACAAAAATCCAGGCACACAGCATACCCTGCCCCTGCCACCCACAAATCCATAACTGATGCTGGCGCTGGTTGTCCTTCCTCAACTTGTTCCGAAGCGAGCACCTCCACTCCTGGACACGGAGAAGGTAACTTCCAGCGCAGCGAATAGCGCCATGTCATCAATTATCCTCTGC
The DNA here is from genome assembly GCF_006711645.1 of Klebsiella electrica. Taxonomy (NCBI): domain Bacteria; kingdom Pseudomonadati; phylum Pseudomonadota; class Gammaproteobacteria; order Enterobacterales; family Enterobacteriaceae; genus Klebsiella; species Klebsiella electrica. The sequence continues at coordinate 64,255 of NZ_CP041250.1, forward strand.
AGATAAGTTTGTTTGGTACCAGCCAGCGCTCCCTCTCAAGGATGGCCTCTTCCGATTCCTGAACGATGAAACGGATTTCATGCATAACCTCATACAAGGGGGCATGAGCACAAAGGAGCCAGCGAAGATCCCTGAGAGATGTAAATCGCGTCTGCCAACGCCAGAAGGCCGGTTCAAGCTCACTCGCGTCAAACTCGTCGCTCCACCGGCGGTACCAGCTGTTAACCGTTTCCGGCGACTGGAAATTTAGCTCAGTGACAGCCTGCCCGAGCAAATTCTGGCGCAGTAGCCATGACTGTTCAACCTTCCGCGCTTCCCGCCGCATTTTGCGGGTGAATGCGATGTTCTGACGCTGAGTTCTCCGCTCTCCACGGGCGTGCCTCACCTCCGGGAACAGTTCAGACTGCACATCCTGCGACAATGGCAAAGGACAATACTCGCCATTGCTGGCAATCAATACATCCAGCGCTTCTTCCACCTGCTTCAGGTTTGAGAGTCGGTCCTTTGGATCACGATATAAGCCGGGAATGCGTCGCGCCACTTCGTTGTTAATGCGGCCGCTGCCCGTCAGCAGGCGCAAAAAAGTTCGCACATGTGGCATCGATGGCAGACGAGCGCCGCGCTGGCGAGCATCTTCCACAGTCATGATGGCCTGCAGTGCAGCCTGTCGAGCAGGTTGCAGGGTAACAAGGGAACGGGATGAATGGATCATTGTTCGCCCTCCTGTTTCAGGGTGTTGATGATGCTGGCAAATGAATATCCGTCCTCATCGAGGCGCGCGATAAGGGACAGCGCATGGTTAATCCGTTCCGGGTTATATCTGGCCATCGAGCAAACGACAGAGAAAGGCTGGCCTCCACGGGTAATAAAGACGATTATCCACACAGGACTGAGATCACCCGGACTGCATACTGCTACATCGAAATGGTCATGAGACGGGCTAAACCGGAGCTGGACAGGAAAGAACCCCCCAAATTCGGCCCGGTATTCCGCATTTACTGCCCAGCCATCCGGTACCGTTAAATCGCGCATGACTGCATGGCTCAGTTCACGACGAAAATCCTCACCGGCGTTACGATAGTCTTCCAGTTCTTCGGTAGACATGGTTTTCAGAACATCAAGATTCAGCACAGTTTTCATAGTATTGTCTCCCTGCTGCCGCCCCTGACGGGGCGGCTCTGGTTATCAGGCGGCGCAAGCCGTGTTGTCTTCGTTATCAGCATCGGTATCGGGCGTCGTTGTCGAACCCGATTTTTTCGTATCCCGTGGCTGCATCCAGCCTGGTACCCAGCGGGTGTCTGACAGAGAACGCTCTGCAAGGATCGCCGCATCTCCCTTTTTCAGCTTCGCCGCTTCGACGGCGACTGAATCCAGCCCAGCTTCCTGTAACGCCTCCACTATCTGGTTTTTACTGAGCAGGCCGAGGAAGTTTTCAGCAGTGGGCTGCCACCAGTCACGCAAATTGAATCCGATCGCCGTCTCCACCTCATCAAGGTTGCTACGGCTGGTATGCCCATGCTCACGGGTCTGAACCCCATCAACGGAACAGGCCGTGCAGAACGCCATCAGAGCCATCAAGGTCTGACCGTCCAGTGTGAAAAATGTGGAAAAGTCCTTCTTCCAGCCTTGCGGTAACAGGCCTTCAAGACGGTTTTTCTCCTGCATAAGAGTTTGCCACGCCAGACCGTCTTTTCCGGTCGGGGCTTCGCTGACCAACCCACTGTGATGAACATCCATCCGCATTACAAAGGGGTGACGGGTGGTAAGGCAGTATTCAAATACGCAGGAGCACAGCCGCCAGACCATCAGGGCCACTGCTTTCTGTGGCTGTTGTACCAGGGCAGCCTGAACAGCCAGTGTGCGTTCGGAAGACATTTTTTTGAGTAAGGGCAGACTGATCCCTTCTGCGGCATCCGGCTCTTTACGGTCGATCACATGCAGATCACGGCTGGTCGCCTGCGTAGCGGCATCCGCCTCCCCGGGCGTTTTAACCTTCTTCTGAATCCCGCGCAAAATGCAAAGCTCACCATTATGAAGACAGGCTACTACGCCACAGCTTGCCTTCTGTTCGTCAGTCCATTGACGGTGTGCCGCCTGACTTTCTATTTCGTCGATCAGAACCTGAATAGCGGCTTCATCCTCGTAGGTTTCCGTTGCCGCCTGTGTAGCGTACAACTCGTCGAGTCGTTGCTGTTCGTCCGGTGTGTACTGCGGTTCTGGCACAGGAAGCAGAAGGTAATTTTCACGATCTTCACCATAGTTCTGCAGTGGGTTTTCCCGCCCTATTGACCATGACCAGTCTTCGTTCAGTTCAATTGCCAGTGCAGCAGTCTCCAGTTTTTCCATAACCAGACGGTCTACGAGCACGCGATCTGCAGTACCGTCATTCTCCTCCTGGCTAAATAAATCTTCACGAACCACACCACCTGCTGCTTCGTAGGTTTCTCGACCAATGAAGACAAAGCGAGGATGTGTAACGGAAATTTCCGTTTCTGTAATTACCCGCTTGATGAGATGTGCCGAAACCGTGCTGTAAGCAGCTTTCACCTGTTCATATACCTGCACCTGACGCGCCTGATCACTTTCCAGACTCAGTGCCTGGCACTGCTCCACATCAAGGGTATTGTTTGCCAGCAGTTCGAGGATTTCCGGGGCGAGATGAGCCAATTTCAGCATGCGCTGAACGTGGCGACTTCCATACCCCAACTGGTCACCAATCTGCGCCGGGCTTTTCCCTTGTTCGGAGAGTTTGCGGAATCCGGCAATTTGTTCTGCCGGATGCATGGCCACACGCTGGTTGTTTTCCACCATTGAGGCCACAACCGCGAGTTCGTCACTAACCCGCTTAACGATCACCTGATACCCGGCATCGATGCGGTTTTCAGTGAGTAATAACTGCAGGGCTGCAAGACGCCGACCACCTGCAGCCACCCCTGACATACCTTCCGGGAGAGTATGCACAACCAGATTCTGAATCAGACCAATGGTCTCAATGGATTCAGCCAGTTCCCGGACACTCTCAACCGGGTACGGGATAGTGCGAACGTTCAGTGGCGATTTAATCAGCGCAGACAGCGGCACCAGTTCAATCTGTGCTGCTTCAAGCGCCTCTTTCAGAGCCGCTGCTTCGGCAGGTTTGACGTTTTTTTTGCTGGTTTTGACAGATGTTTTTGCTTTAGACTCGGTCACGGACATAATTGATACCTCACTGGATTAATGATTGTCTGCCGGGTAGTCCCCCTACCCGGCGCCTTCTTACTTCATTACTTCGTTTTACGGATGCCATAGAATTCGATGTAGCGGTTGAGCCAGTAGGCGGCCCCTTTTTCAAAATTCCACCCCCGCCAAATCATTTCACCGTCTCGACGAACAACCAGCCGGAAATGTGTACCCTGATCGTCTTCAATGGTGACATTCTGAAACTGTTCTGCCACCGCTGTGGCTTGTTCGCGTGTGAACGAGCCATCGGCGAGGCACTTAAGTAATGTGTTCGTGTTGTCTGTCATGGTTTTTCTCCTGTAAAAGCCCCTGCATCAGAGGCTTTTCTGCGTCATCAAAAGGGGATCTCATCGTCAAAATCGTGACCCGGATCAGGCTGCGAAGGTGGTTGCTGCGGAGCAGTGTTAGATTTTTTACCTGCAGCCTTACCTTTCCCTTTCGCTGCACCGGAGGTGGCAGGAGGTGGCGTTTGCGGATCAGATTGAGGCTGACTTTCACGGCGGCCGCCCAGCATCTGCATGGTGCCCCCAACGTTAACCACAACTTCTGTAACGTACTTCTCCAGACCAGATTGATCAGTCCACTTGCGGCTACGTAACTGACCTTCGATATAGACCTGAGCACCTTTACGCAGATATTCCCCGGCCACTTCGGCCAGTTTTCCAAACACAACAACACGGTGCCATTCAGTGTTTTCGCGCATTTGTCCATCCTGTTTGTCACGCCATGTTTCTGACGTGGCCAGGGTGAAATTAGCCACTGCGCCACCGGAAGGCAGATAACGAACTTCGGGATCTTGTCCGAGATAACCGACAAGAATGACTTTATTGACGCCACGTGTTGCCATAATGAATCTCCTTAATCTGTTGTTTTGCCTTTTAAAACCATCACCCGTTGAGTTGCCGGGGCCGCGGTTTTGACTTTGTGCGGGGACCTGCTGAACCTGCCCCCTGGATATAACCTTCACCCGTTTGAGAGCCGTTCGCCGCAAGGGCGTAAACGAGCACGGCCCGGTGCAGATGTCCGGGGGTGAGCGGGAAATTTTTTTCGGCCTAATGAAGCGGCAGCGGAATGGCCGGGGAAAATTTATTGCGAAAGGCCCTGCCGTCCCCTGGACAGCAGGACGGGTTGTGCTTGTCTCAGCCCCGGCGAATGGACTCAAACGGGTGATACGGGTACCAGGGGAAAGGAGCAGGCACCCGCCGCAACGACGGAACGCGCGGGCGCGAAACGGCGTTGCCCCGCAGAGTGCCGGCAGTCCTTCGCCGGCACGGTGAAAGCGGCGCGACCGGGACGGTCGCAGCAAGCGCTGCCGTTGACCTTGACGTCAGACATCAGACACTAGCCGTCAGGCCCGAAACCGCTTGCGGGTTCGGCGGAGCTTACCGCGTCTTTTCGCGGTTAGCGGAGTGTGGCTCGACGACCGGACAGCGCAGCTGGCCGGGAGCCGAAGGTGTCCAGTATGGGTGTGCTTTTAAAGCCTTTAAGGGTTAAAAAGAGACATCACAGCAGGGAGAAGAAGAGGAAGCAGGCAAACAGCAGGCAGCAAACAGGGAAGACGCGGAAAGGAAATGCGGGCGGCGCGTCAGCGCGGCCCGGTTTTCCCGGCGCCGCAGGCGCGCGGTCTTTCGAGGCGAGGCCAGACGGGGACAGGTGCCCCGCCGGCTTAACGTGCCATCAGACGGTAATTCTGAGAATGGCGGTCGCTACCTGGGTATACGTGAATGTTCCCCGTGGCAACGGCTCCCAGACGTCCGCCAGGGACTCCAGCGCCTTTTGCTGACGCGGCCCGTCCAGACATATGCCCGTCAGAATCCCGCCAGGCTCAAGCAGAGTTAATGCCCGCCGGATATGCCGGATATCATCACCGCGATGAAACGGCGGATTCATGATAATTCGGGTATACCGGCGCTCCGGATGATATTCGAGAAAATCTCCGCACCAGATCCGGACCTCCGGGAAATGCGCCTGCAGGTGACGGGCTAACCCGGCGTGCAGCTCCACGGCGTCACACTTCGCCCGGGGGACTGCATCCCTGATCGCCTGCAGTATGGCGCCCGTTCCGGCACTGGGTTCCAGTATGCGATCGGTTTCCCGGACATCAGCCAGCTCAACCAACCGGCGACATTCCGGGGAGGGGGTGACAAAAAGTTGCGAGCTACCCTGAATTTCAGCGACAGGGGCGCGCCCTTCCAGTTTGACCCGCATCGCCTGAATACGGTGTTTAAGGTCATGATGCATGAATGTACTCCCTGACCTCCCCGGCAAGATGCCGGGGAGCCTTCCTGCTATTTTTTCGGAATTTCAACGGTTTTCATGTCTGTGATATACACATTCACGAGCGTACAACCGTGCGTCATGCACCGGCGGAAGCGGTAGGCGCCGTGTGTTTCGGTTTCTGCAGCACCCCGCACGCCTTTATAATCAGCGGGTAATTTCGCCCACTCGGCTTTTGTCATTTCCCGGAACCCTTCCCCCGGATAATTGACGATCGGTGGGCGCTTCGCCGCTTTCTTCGCGTCGCTGGCTTCCTCCGCTGTCGGGGCTTTGTAGTCCGTGATACGGTCGGGCGTGAGTTTCATCGTGCCGCTGTAGCCCAGAAAGCGATAACCGGGCGTTTCGACTGAACTCACCTCCCCCTTACTCCGGTTAACCCGGAGAATGGTTAACCATTCTCCCCGGCTCAGTACCTGCCCGCCTGGTTCAAATTCCTGTGTTCGGGTGACAACGCCACCGTTTTCATTGAGCATCGCGCGTTCGTAGGCCAGGCGGTTCTGGTAATGATTAACCCAGCGCTGTTGGTGGTTAATCGTGCGCTCATGACAGCGGATCGCAATATCACGCGCCTGTTCAAAAGTAATGATCTCCTCAGACAGGGCAGAATGGAGAGACATCGAGCCCTCATACTGGCTTTTCTCTGCCGGGCGGGGGTATTTGTCGAGCGTGAAGCAGGCATAAATATGGTCATAATTACTGACCAGTAACGCCATTTTCAGATCGAGCGTCTGCGCACGCCACATCGTCATATACTTTTCAGACCGGGCAATGTGCTTTTGGGACTTGCGTAATTCCGCCTCGATTTTTTTGATACGGCGGTAACGCACATCCGGACGCTCCTTGTATTTCGCGTGCCGCAGAGAGGCCTGCGCGCGCTGTTCCCAGTATTCGGCGCGCTCGAACAGCATCACCGCACGTTTCATGCCGTTCTCAATTTTCTGCGCATGCCGGCGCGCGCGGCGCTCGCTGTGGTGGCCTACCAGGATCGGCTGTCCCAGCGGGACAGCCGATGCCAGCGAATCAACATGCGCAAGCGCCTGCTCCGATTCAACCGCCCGCCGGTCACTGTAGTCACTGAACCGCCCGGCGCGCTGCTCCTGGCGATCAAACAGGGTGCTGTCCTCGTCCTCGATATCACCGGCGAGGGAAAGCAGGACATCCTCCCGCCCCGGCGTCCAGGCTGGCGCCACAAAAAGTTCCTGTTTGGGCGCCCAGCGAAAGCCTGCTTTGTTGATCAGGGAATACGTTTCTTCATCGAGCCGTAATGATGCGTAAAGTCGCAATTTATTATCATCGGGTGAATAGGTTGCCCGGTAAGTCTGGCCTGCGGTGTTTTCCGTCATGATCTGTGCGGTAGTCGGTGCCATTGTGTTTTCTCCTTCCTGCAGTTGCCGCCCCTCGCGGGGCGGCTCACCTCATCAGTTAAATGCGCGTTTCAGTTCCAGCGTGCGGAGTACCTGCCCGAGGGCGGTATTTTTCATCGCGGGGATGTGGACACCGCGCCCTTTGCGGTGACTTCTGGCGATATGACGCCCGAAAGCTCTGAGAGCGGGATCAATCTCCGGTGCGGTGATATCTGCGCGCAGAATGCGCGAATGACGACGGGGCTTTACAGCGCCTGCGGAAGGTGAAAAAATAGAAACGATCATAGAGTTGACTCCTTATGGTAGTTAACGAAGCCGGAAAAACCGTTCGTGCGATTTTTACGGCGTGGGAGAAGCAGGGTTTACCCTGCTTTTTTCATATCTGCGGTTTGCTTCCCGCTTCTTCTTCCTCCTTCTTAAGCTGATCGGTAATGTCTTCCGGTTCGCCCAGAAACCAGCCTTTGACGGGTTTACAGCGTTCAATAAACGCTTTTATCGCCCGTTTTCCGGTCGTGGCCTGCACCCGGGTAAACATCGGCAGATTGCCGCTGGCATTGCTTCCCAGAAATGCGATCCGATACGTTCGCAATGAAGGATCCTGCATTTTTCTTTTTCCTGATTTTTAAAGAACATCACCCGTTGAGTTGCCGGGGCCGCGGTTTTGACTTTGTGCGGGGACCTGCTGAACCTGCCCCCTGGTATTAACTTCACCCGTTTGAGAGCCGTTCGCCGCGAGGGCGTAAACGAGCACGGCCCGGTGCAGATGTCCGGGGGTGAGCGGGAAATTTTTTTCGGTCTAATGAAGCGCAGCGGAATGGCCGGGAAAAATTTATTGCGAAAGGCTCTGCCGTCCCCTGGACAGCAAGACGGGTTGTGCTTGTCTCAGCCCCGGCGAATGGACTCAAACGGGTGATACGGGTACCAGGGGAAAGGAGCAGGCACCCGCCGCAACGACGAAGAGCGCGGGCGCGAAACGGCGTTGCCCCGCAGAGTGCCGGCAGTCCTTCGCCGGCACGGTGAAAGCGGCGCGGCCGGAACGGTCGCAGCAAGCGCTGCCGTTGACCCTGACCTCAGACATCAGACACTAGCCGCCAGGCCCGAAACCGCGTAGCGGGTTCGGCGGAGCTTACCGCGTCTTTTCGCGGTTAGCGGAGTGTGGCTCGACGACCGGACAGCGCAGCTGGCCGGGAGCCGAAGGTGTCCAGTATGGGTGTGCTTTTAAAGCCTTTAAGGGTTAAAAAGAGACATCACAGCAGGAAGAAGAAGAGAAAGCAGACAGACAGCAGGGATCAAACCGGAAACGTAAGGATGCAGGCTGGAGAGAATATGTTTTTCATGCCGCCGGAAAGTAGCCATGATAAACCGGCGGCATACCAGACGGGGCGTCAGGAACGGAGCTTATTTTCCTTCCTGAACTGCGCAACGCTATACCAGATTGAAGCCAGGAAAGCGAAAACGGTGATCAGAACACGAAATTCGTCACCCGGCTCTTTCCCCTTCAGCATCAGCGTTATGATGATGCCGGCAACGATAATCCACGCAATACCACTCCAGAGGCGCAGCTTATCCGCCACGACATTAATCAGAACAAAAGCAACGGCCAGGATAGCCCCCCACAGAGCCGGAACAGGCTGAAACGGAATAAAAAACAGGTTAATACCGGTTAAAAGCGTCACGGCAGCAAACATCAGAGACATACGCACAGATTACCCTCTCTGGACACACTGAGTAAGAAAATCAATTCTGCTGATCCTCGCCCGGTTTATTATATTCGGGCGCATTTGCGCGCGGCAGCTGCTGACTGTTCAGTCGATGTACGCGGAGCCGTTCATGGAAATATTCGCGCAGGTGTTCAGGCTGTTCCCGTTCAACAAGTTCCGGCACGACGGGCTTGTTCATGCGCTCCTGCCAGGCAACAGCAGCAGCCACCTTATCGACGGCAACTTTATCCTGCTCCTCCTTTGAAAAAGAGGCGATATTCCACTTTGACATATGCTTTACCGGTCTGCTTTACAGGAAGATATCCCTGATAATACGCGAATTCCGGGGCAACAGCGACTGACAACGGAGAGGAGAGTGCGCGGCGCCGGAGGCGCGGCGACGTCTCTCTCCGGCAGGCGCAGCCTGCCCGGGTTTTCGCGCGGCCGGAAGCGGCAGAGGTTCCCCCCTGCCCTGTGATTTATCGTGCCTTTCCCCCCTGAAGAATGAAATGGCCGCCAATATAGACGGCACACTGACAGGTCATGTATTCGCAGATTTCATCCATCACCTGCGCAGTGGTCAGTTCCCGCTGACCGGCATCGCGGCGGCGGGCATTAATCAGGGCTTTGTACTGTCGCAGGATATCGCGGCTTTGTGGTGCAAGTTTCATGTGCTTTCTCCTTAACCGGCGGGCTTCCCCGCCGGATAGTAATCAGTTGCTGAATACATAGCCTTCATGGAAGACATAGCCGCTGCTGAACAGATCCCGCGCGTAAGCCTCATAATCGAAATAGACGCGCAGGGATTCAGGCACCTCGTTTAACAGGCCGTGATCCTCCACAAAGCCATAAGCAAAATCCTCCTCGCTTTCAGCCTCGCCACAATACGCCTCATCAAAGGCGTCATAGTCGCACTCGCCGGTATAGTCCGCCCAGGCCACAAACGCGGCAGCGCGTCCTTCGTCCTGCGCCTGCCGGAATGCCTCGATAAACGCCCACTTAACAGAGGATTCAGAGGCAAACTGAGACGGGATCCCTTCCCAGTCCTGAAACATAAACTCGGGGTCATCCTCGGCGGCATGCAACGCCCGGCAGGCGTCATAAAATTCGTCTTCGTCGTCGAAGTCGGTTAAATCAAACCATTTGCCAAAAATACTGCCGCCGTTGTACTGGTGATATGTGCCCACGTAGACGGCCGGAACGGTTACTGATGAAGTCATTTTTGTCTCCCTGCGGGGCGGTGTAACCGCCCCGGTCGTTAATCAGTCCAGCGCGGCGTAAATAGCACTGCATTCGGGGTGAAAGGTGATGTGATTCCAGAGCTGGGCATCACGCAGCATATAAAGGCGAGTCAGCGCCGGGTTACTGCTGTCATGATGGGCCGCCAGACGGCGATTAATCGCCAGGCTGGTCAGAATAATGCCCGCCGCGTCGGCGCTGACAGTGCGATCAAACCAGTTTTCGCTACTGACCAGATGTACCCGGCCACAATCCGGCATCATGTAGCCGCCCCCCTCCGGCAGGCGAATAAAATGCCAGAAGCCGCCCTCATATTCGGGCATCCATTTTTTGGCCAGAGCGTACACCTGTAATTCCGCGAGCATGAAATCCGTGCCGAACAGGTACGGCATAAAAGACAGGCGGTCGGACTCCTCAACATTCAGGACCGGGCATGTATTCACATACTGCATGGATAAACCTCCGTAATCACATAGACTGCGGCACCGGGTTGTGCCGTGCCGACACGACAGCCCGGCGGAAAGCGGAAGATGCAGGGGCGACACCGGAGGCCGCAGCGCAGATATAGCGCGAAGCTGGTCTGGACGGTTTTCGAGCGAAACCTGAGCGAGAAAACGACGGGAAGAACGGCGAGCATCATAAAAAACCTGCGACCGGGCGAGGATGGCGGCGTCAGCGCACCCTTGCATCTGCAGCGGCCGGGCTAAAGTGAAGGCACGGCACTACCCGTCGCGATGCAGGAGGTTGAATACAGGGTTTCTCTCCCCCGTTTTTCGACCACCGGGAGAAAAGCGGAAGCAGATGTCGCAACGCGACAGACGCAGTAATAAGGCCACGGACCGGAGGGATGGGGCCGGGTGAAGCGGAGCCGGCGGCAACGGCAAGCCGGCGACTGCCTTATCCGGGGATGGCGGCGCCAGCGAACTCCAGCCTCTGCGGCTGCCGGGCTACAGTGAAGGCACGGCACAGCCAGCACACGGCACGGCGATAACAGAGGGTTGTGTTCACCCAAAAGGCCCGGAAACCGGGCCGGGTGGACGCGGAGCCGGCACGGCGACATCCTTATCGCACCACACCTCCTGTGCCGGCAGGCTGACAAGGGAGGGTCCCCCTCCCCTGACGCTCCGGGCTGTCACTCCTGAGTTCTGCTGGCGCGGGCCTCTCTCACCATTTCCCTTAAAACCCGGCGATCAAGCCAGCGCCGGACCGGAGTGTCCGTAAAACGCAGCTGATCAGCGATAACCCCTGCGCTCCTGATAGTTTCCTCCCGCTCGTTAACCAGGGTGAGCAGGACCGGGCAGAATCGCGCATCGCGAATCAGAATGGCATCGAGGACCTGATCCAGCCTGTCGGTTTCGTCTTCGTCCAGGCAGTTATCATGATCATACTCCACGGCCAGCAAGCGCCAGTCACCGATCCGCCTGTCCATCAGACGGGGAGTGACGGACGGCGTCAGCGCGGCGGCGATGCGCTTCGTATCCCGGTGGACGATTTCCGATATCTGCGTGAGGGAGGCTTTCAGGAAGGCCAGCAGATCGTCACATTCCGCCGCTGTCAGCCACTCCTGAGCGTAAGGCAGGCGGATAACCTGACAGTCAGCCAGCCGCTCCGGATGCGGATATGCCTGCACCGGAAAGAGATGCAGACGAGCCGGGGTTCCCGCCAGCCGCCGGGCGCTGGCGAGCAACAACGCAGCCCGGCCATACGTCAGCGGCTGACAAAGCTGTTCCGTAAGCGTGAGGATTTCCACGCCACTGAGAGAGCCGCAGGCGGCAAGCCAGCCGGGTACGGTTTCGGGGGCGACGGGCGCCATATCAACAGTGTCGGGCCAGCCAGCCTGGCGCAGCATCCGGTCGCCGTGACGCAGAATAAGCGTGTTAAGGGTTTCTTTTTTCATCATTATCGTCTCTGTCCGGGTTATATCTCCCCGCCGCGTGGCGGGGCGATCTGCTGTCAGCTTTTCAGTAATGCCCGCATTTTTGCTGTATCCGCCAGGCGGCGCATTACGCTTTCCGGCACCGGGAGATTGCGATCCCGTGCGGTCCATTCCCTGTCCCACAATGCCTGTTCGGCGGTAATCAGCAGGGTTTCAAGCAGGTCAACCGGCACAGTCACCCTCTGCCCGTTCTCTTTCACCTGGTCTATCAGTGCCATCACCAGGCCGGCTGACACGCCCGACTCAAGCCGTTGTTCTTCCGGTATAGTGTCCATGCGTTCCAGTACTGCCCTTACGTCATGTTCTGAAAAGGAATATTCCATCCCGTCAGCCAGCGCTTCAATATCCGCCGGGGTCCAGATAATCAGGTTCAGCGGGGTTTCTGCGGGATATTGCTCATTCAGCATCCTGCAAAGATCTTCACGGGTTCCGTACATGTTCTCTCCTCAATCCAGAAAGCTTTCATCGAGCATCAGTGCAATATTGAACGCCTCATCCATCAGGACGCTGAGACGTCGCAGACTGATACCGGCAAGCCGTTCCGCCAGTCCGTCGTACCGGTAGTGGTACGTGTCTTCCAGCACTTTCAGGGTGGTTTTCAGGTCGCAAAGATTGTTCGCCAGCCCGGCCATATCGCGGCGCAGGGCTTCGTGTCCGTCGTAATTCATTACGCGGCCTCCGGAAGCCATTCATCGTTCGCCGCCGGGGTATTTACGGCCCGGTGCATGGCGGCCAGTCGTTCGGTTCCGGCCCGGTGGTACTGCGCCAGCATTTCGATGCCGATATAGCGGCGTCCGGCACGGTATGCAGCGACGCAGGTCGAACCGCTTCCGGCAAACGGGTCGAGAACAATCGCGCCCGGAGCGCTGAATGACTCAATCAGCGGCTGTAGCGCCTCCACTGGTTTCTGCGTCGGATGCAGGGTATTACCGGTATACGGGAAGGGCAGCACATCCGGCAGCGGTTTAAGGGGCGGCACGGGGCGGCCTTTGGCAAGGACATAAGCCCCTTCATGGCAGTAGTCCACAAATCCGCGTCGGGCCCTGGCGTTACGACGGTTGGAGGCATAGTTTTTGGTGAACACAAGCTGGCCCACGGCATAGAATCCTGCCGCCTTCCACGCGGCCATAAAGCGGTCCACACGGTTCCAGCCGTAGAAGCTCACCATCAGCGCGTCTTTTTTAAGGACGCGGTACATCTCCAGCGTGGCCGGTTGCAGCCATTCGTCCGTCACATCCCCGGCAATCTGTCTGCCCTGACGGTCCTTAAAACCGACGAGGTAAGGCGGATCGGTCACAATAAGGTCCACGGCACGGTCGGGGAATCCGCGCATCACATCAATACAGTTCCCGAGAATGAATCTGGACATGGCAGCACTCCTGTAGTCTGAGGGGGCAGGAGGCATCACCGCGATACCGTTCCCTGCCGCACGCTGCCTGTTCATCGCGTCCGGTCACGGGTCAGGCCGACCGTGGAATACCGCAGCCGTCCGTCTTTTGGACGGCAAGGATATGCCGCGAAAGCGGCTTGAAGGGCGTTCCTTAAAAAGGCGAGGGACTGGCGTACACTCTCAACGACGCCGGGCCGGAGCGGAAAAACCGCCCGTCCCGTACCAGACCGGACGCGAGACACTGGCAGCGGGCGGCAGGCTTGCGTTAACTCCAGGCGAACGGGGAATTACCGGCATACCTGTCCACAAATCCGGGGCTTAAGATTGTGGATAACCTGAAGGCAAACGACGGAGAAGCGCGGGAGAACAGACGCCACCACGCCTGTTCTTTTTTTGAACAACCGGAAAGTTTGTATCAGCTGTTCAGGGATTTATCCCCGGCCAGGGACAGGCCAATATAGACGCCCGCCCCCCAGATGACCTGCGACAAAATGAAAACCCACTGCGGAACGTCGAAAACCAGAAGCGGAAGCAGACATACCGTCACAATGCCAATCAGCCGGCTGCCAAATTTTCTGCGCACCGGTTCACTGCTGTCGACGGGAATGCGGGCGAGACGGAGAACATTTCTGAATCCTGGTGACATGAGAACCTCCCTGGGATGCCAGTCATTTGAAATCGGTGTAGTAGTGGATGTGATTCGTACTGTTAGTCGCCGAATGCACGCCGCATATTTTTCTTTATTTCCCGGGTATCCGACCCGGACACCGGCGCGGCAGATGCTGCCGGCGTATCCGGTACTGCAGCTGCAGCCCTGTTCACGTCAGCGGTGCCGGCCATCTGCTGAACCAGTGCCTGCAGCTCACTGACCGAGGTGGGCGGTACCGGCATACTGGCCAGCAGGCGCGGCAGTTCAGGCGCCGTCGTGTGGAGGGCAAGACCGGTGATAATCAGGTTTCTCAGCAGATCCCCACGCAGACGGGATGACGCTTCCGTCAGCACACTTTCCACCCGTTCCCCACTCCGGCCATTCTGAAGCGTCAGGGTGTAACGCCGGCGCTGGTATTCCGTCTCCGGTGACACGGGCAGAGCAGCCCCACCATTTTCGGGCTCATCCGGAAGGCCGGTGAGTGAGGACCAGGTTCCGGAGACCAGGGCCATCACGGCGCAAAGGCGGACAGCGCTTAGCTGCCCGGCAAAGAACACCGGGATCAGCGCCGGTAAACGGGCATCCACCTGGTATACCACCGCCCCGGCGGTGGCGGCGGTACGGATGAACTCACCGCGCAGGGGCTGTGAGATGGTGCTGATGGTTGCCATCGCCGCGATGTCGGTGCGATCGTCGCTGTGCAGATAGAAAGAATACTGGCCGTCCGGCACGTTTAGTCCTCTTTATTGTAAAGGGCAATCTCCCTGGCCAGCGCCATCTGCGGATCGCCTATAACCTCGATACGGTCAGGAGCCAGAGGCCAGGCCTGACGGATAGCTTCTTCTATGAGGGAAGCCCCTCCCCCGACCAGGAATACCCGGTTAACGTTCCTGAAGGCCGTCAGCTCACTGGTGACACGCGCCCCCAGGGAAGTGATCGCCTCTGTTATTTTGTTCCGAACCTCGTCGATTTTACCGGCATCGTTGATCACACGCTGCAGATACTGACGATCATTGCGGTTGCGGATGACAGTGTCAGCGATGAGGGCGCTGGTTTCGCTGTCTGCCGCACGCAGCGCGCCTGCAGCTGCGCGGGTGACCTGTGACACGCCGACAGACGGATTACCGTGCACCGCACTGATATCATCAAACTGGCCGACAATCACACCGGCATCGAGCGTGGTACCACCGAGATCGATAATCAGGGTGGTCTCAGCGGGGCCGGGTTTCAGCTCCGCGAGACGGGAGAACGCTGCCGGTAGTGATTCCGGCATCACCTTCACGTCCGTTACGGTAAATGCCCTGCCCTTATTCAGAACCAGCTCACGCATCAGGTTTTCCCGTTTGCGTCGTATGTTCTCCTCGTTCCGCTGGCAGTCCCCGTCGTAATACTCACTCAGGGGCAGCGTCACGGTCAGGCTCACCGGCTGCGGCTCCAGTCCGCTGTTCAGCAGCGCATGATGCACGGCCAGCAGGTTGAGATCACCGTACTGATATTCCACGTTTGTTGTCGGGATGGCATCCCGACTGACGCTGTCCCAGGTGTATTTCAGCGTCCCCACCTGATAGTTGAACGTTGCCGCACTGAATTCCGCCACTTTCCAGCCATGCCGGAAGGAGTTCGCAGAAACCCGGGTCTGAAGCTCATCGCCTTCAAACCATGCCAGCTTAACATTAGTTGAACCATCATCGCAGTAAATATTCATCAATATGCTCCGTTAGTTACACTCAATTTGATACCAATTATAAGAGCAAAATGAAAAAAACAAAGTAACATTTCTCAATATGAGCAATATAAAAATATCAAAATGATTAATATAAGCATTTTGAACACCTTTATTTACTCAAAATGTTCTTAAGGCAGGCGATCTGGATTATCGTCACGCTGTTAAATATGTCGCGGTAGGGATACCCGTTACCGGATACCCCCCGCACAGATCCCGGCGTGCGCGATTTACGCACCGGGCTCCTGCCTCGGGTGTCTGGCGGTGAACCGCTCCACAGGCCATGGATGAAGAACCCGAACCCCTGGTAGCCATGCGGCTGCCAGTTTGTTTGCTTTCGTCCAGGTCGTATCATCCTTCTGGCTCCTGCGCCTGAGCGCCCGGCGCCAGAGGTTTGTTACGTGTGTCCTGAACTTCTGCATGGTGGGGAAGTTGCCCGGTACCGAGTGATAGTTCAGGTATCCCTGAACCACTCTCCTGAGCCATTTTCCCTGTTCGGGGATTGAGTAATGCCAGCGCCTTCGCAGACCGTCTTTGATGGCTTTCAGAGTTGCCGTCATCCGATCCCGGCGGGTCTTTCGTATCAGCATGAACCTGCCGTTGCGATCTTTCCCGCTGATGTGCGTGAACCCGAGGAAGTTGAACGTTTCTGGTTTGCCTTTTCCCCTGATGGCACGGTTTTCGGCAGCGAAGCGGCCGAACTCCATCAGACGGGTTTTCTCCGGGTGAACCGTGAGTCCGAACTCCCTCAGTCTGCGCTGCATGGCTATACGGAAGCGCCGGGCATCGTATCGTTTGTCGAACCCGATGACGATGTCATCGGCGTATCTGACCATTACCACATTGCCTGTGGCATAGCGACGTCGCCACTGATGCGCCCACAGATCGAAGACGTAGTGGAGGTATATGTTTGCCAGCAGCGGTGAGATGACCGCACCCTGTGGGGTGCCTTCCTCCGTTGCTCGCCATTGACCCTCCTCCAACGTCCCGGCTGTGAGCCACTTACGTATGAGCCTGATTACGCTCCGGTCGCCGATCCGATGCTCTGTGAACCTGATCAGCCATTCGTGGCTCACCCTGTCGAAGAACTGACTGATGTCGGCATCCAGTACCCAGTTTACGTTAGTGCGTACCAGCCCTGTGGCCAGTGCGTCCAGTGCATCGTGCTGGCTTCGCCCGGGTCTGAACCCGTATGAGAACCCCATAAAGTCGTTTTCATAGACTGCGTTCAGGATTTTCACCAGCGCATACTGGACGATCTTGTCCTCCAGCGAGGCGATGCCGAGCGGGCGTTGTTTTCCATCCGCTTTTGGGATGTAGTGACGCCTGCCGGGCTGCGCCCTGTAGCTGCCCTGATGTAGCCTCCGGTGCAGATCTGTTATGTTGTTCTTCATGTTTCCGGCGTAGTCCATCCACCTGATGCCATCCACTCCGGCGGCCGCTTTCCTGCTCAGGGAGAGGAATGCGGCTTCCAGTGCTTCGACTGTCAGCAGGTGGAACAATGCTGTAAACCGTTCTTTCTTCCGCTGCTTCGCAGCTTCCCGCACGCGTGACAGCCTCTGTGACATGCTTTCCCGGCTCTGTGTCCGGCGCATGTGTGGCTGTTCCGCGTTCCCCTTGGCCCCGCTCCTTCGCTCCACTGACTCCGCTCCTTGCGGGTTGTTCGCCTGCTTCGCCGCTACTATGAGCGAGTCCGACTTCTCCTCTCCGTACATCACCGGCTATGACTCCTCGTCTTCCCGGTGCGGGCCGTCTCCGACACTGGCAGATGGTCAGAGGGGAGATCTCCCGGTTCCCGCGTAGAGATCGTATTGACATGCCAGGGTCTCAGACCCCGCCGGGTCCATGTGGCACTCGCAGTATCGCACCCTATGATGTTGCCTTCCGTTAACAGTACAACGTCGGCACCCGGTAATTTAATATACATTTCGTGGCTCAATGGCTGGCCTGTCAACACCCCTGTCAACGCTTCGCCCCATACCTCGCGGTATGCAACGCATGACTCGGGGACCTTGTGGATTGCTGGTCCTTCAATGGTCGGGGACTTTCACCCCTTGATCTCTACCGGTCTCCCGGCGCACACTGTATGCATAACCAGTAAAATTAGAGTGTCAGGAGGAAAGATGAAGCTACAACTTTTCAGCACCGGGAAAGAACTCCCGCCACAGGCCCATCCATTGTTTGCCGATCTGGCCAGCTGCGGTTTTCCCAGCCCAGCTGCTGACTATGTCGAGTCCGATCTGGATCTCCATGATTACTGCATACGGCATCCGAGCGCGACGTACTACCTGCGTGCCAGCGGAGACAGCATGGCCGACGGCAGTCTGTACAATGGCGATCTGCTGGTTGTGGACAGTGCTGAAAAGCCGCGGCACGGCGATATCGTTGTCGCCAGCGTACAGGGGGAGTTTACGGTGAAACGGCTTCTGCTGACGCCGCGACTGACGCTGCAGCCCATGAATGCCTCCTGGTCGCCGATTTATCCTGATCCCGACGAGCTGGATATCTTTGGCGTTGTCACGCATATCATCCACCGCCCGAGGGAGATGTACTGATGTTTGCCCTGGCCGATGTGAACAGCTTCTATGCCAGCTGTGAACGTGTTTTCCGCCCGGATTTGAAAGGAAAGCCGATAGTCGTCCTGAGCAACAACGACGGGAACGTAATCGCTCGCAGTGCCGAGGCGAAGCCCTGGATCAAAATGGGAACTCCGTGGTTTCAGATAAAAAACGAAAGGTACCCGGAAAAAATATATGCGTTTTCAAGTAATTATGAACTTTACGCCTCGATGTCGGCGCGCGTGATGAACTGCCTGGAGGAACTGGCCCCCAGGGTGGAACAGTATTCCATTGATGAGATGTTCCTCGACCTGACCGGCGTGGAGCACTGTATGGGGCTTGAGGACTTCGGCCGGCAGCTGCGTCAGCACGTGTATGACTGTACCCGCCTGACCATTGGCGTGGGCGCCGGACCAACGAAAACCCTCGCAAAATCAGCCCAGTGGGCCTCAAAAGAGTGGAAACAGTTTCGTGGCGTACTCGCGCTGACCAGGGGAAATCCGCAAAGGACGCGGAAACTGCTTTCACTGCAGCCGGTTGAAGAAATCTGGGGGGTGGGTAACCGTATTGCACGCAAGCTAAATGTGCTGGGCATAAAAACCGCGCTCGATCTGGCTCTGACGAACCCGGCCTTCATCCGCAAAAATTTTTCTGTGGTCCTTGAGCGAACGGTACGGGAACTGAACGGGGAAAGCTGCCTTTCGCTTGAGGAAGCCCCTCCGACGAAACAGCAAATTGTCTGCAGCCGCAGTTTTGGCGTGAAGATCACGGAGTACGAGTCACTCCGTCAGGCTATCTGTCAGCACGCAGAGCGGGCCTCTGAAAAACTGCGTAAAGAGCACCAGTATTGCCGGCATATTTCCGTTTTCATCAAAACGTCTCCGTTCGCCATTAAAGAGCCTTACTACGGCAACGTGGCTACGGAAAAACTGCTTACACCCACTCAGGACACCAGGGACATCATTGCAGCCGCCACAATGGCTCTGGAGCGTATCTGGAGGGATGGGCACCGGTATGCCAAAGCCGGAGTTATGCTGAATGACTTCACCGGCTCCGGCGTTTCGCAGCTGCAGCTGTTTGACGAACGCCCGCCACGCCCTCACAGTGCTGAGCTGATGAGGGTTCTGGACGGGATCAACAACTCAGGGCTGGGTAAAGTATGGTTTGCCGGTAGAGGAATTGCGCCATCCTGGCAAATGAAACGCGATATGCTCTCCCCTGCGTACACCACTCGCTGGAGAGATATCCCCGTTGCGAGGATCGGTTAAATTTTGCCTTTCAGAGAGAGCCAGCAGTGCTCGCCGCAGCCGAACGACAGGGCGAAGCCCGCGAGTGAGCGAGGAAGCACCAGGGGAGCTGAAGCCTTTTAAAGCACCTTACGCACTTAAGTTCTATAGATTCCATAATGAGTTATCCACATATCCTTTGAGTAGATCCAATAACTTACCCTTAGTTATCCAAATAGATCCAAACTGATCCCTTTAGCGGCAAAACCTTTGTTTACGGGCTTCGTAGCGATTTCAGGTGTGTCGTAGTGGGAAAAAGGTGTTCTGAAGCGGGAAAAAGGTGTGTCAAAACGGGGTAAGGGTGGGTAGAATCGGGAAGAAAGGTGTGTCGAAACGGGAAATAGTTAATATTTAGGCACATATCGATCATATGCTATGAATGGATATAACTAT
>NZ_CP041251.1 GCF_006711645.1 Klebsiella electrica
ATGAGTGTAAAAAAAACCGGCTTGCAGGAAGTGAATCAAAATACATCCTGTCGCCATTCTGACAGTTTTCAGTATTCTTTAGCGGCATTGCCGTTACAGGCTAAACGGGTGTTATTTTTAATTCTGGCGCAGATTGAAAATCCGAAAGAAATTCCAGACGAAAATGAGTTAACATTTACCATCACCGCGCAGCAGTTCAGTAAAATTTGTAGTGTTGCTCTGAGTGGTTCTTATGAGTCACTGGATTCAGCCATCAGAACGTTATCCACCTCATTCATCTATGAGGATGTCAGTAAGGGTACATTACGCAGAACGTTGCAAACGAATATAACATCAAAAGTTATTTATCATTATGATGAAGGCTATTGTACTGTTAAGATAAATAAAGATGCCTATCCGTATTTTTTTGAATTATCAAAGTCATTCACAAAAAGCAACCTGTATGAAGTTGCAAGAATGCCAGATAAAACACTGATTAATTTTTATCAGGTTATCGCAAAAAGATATTCAAAATCAGATATAAATCACATTTATAAAAGTGAATTTGTTATTTCTATTGATGATTTTAAGGATGAAATGTGGCTTTTTTCAGTTGTCGGTAAAGAAAAAAAATATTCTTATCTGGAATTTAAAGAGCTTAATAGGCTTTTAAAAGGATTGTGTAAGGATTTACATAATCACACATCTTTTAAAAATGTAACGGTTTCAATAGCTGAAAAGCGTGGAAGAAAAGCCACGCATTTAAAAATAGCTTATCAACATGTATCTGATATTTATAAGCAGGAGCAGCGGGAACTGGATGCCGAAGAAAAACGCCTCGGAATCCGGTGATAAGTTCGTATCACAAATAATTGTGAGGAACAAACAACCCGAAGGGCGGGGCGCGAAGCGGGCAAGTTATGCGTAGGGTTTGGCATTTCGAGCGAACATAAAAAAAAGGCTTGTGCCTTTTTTTTATTTTTTCCTCATAACCTTAATCAAGGCTGATATTGAAGTTATCAATGCAGCCAGTGAAGTAATGATTTCTGGTAGTTTATTGATAATAAGTGAGGTCATAATGCACCTTTAATGAGAAAAAATGTCGAAGTGACAAAAGGAAGTGTTAAATTCTAAAAACACATGTCAAGAGCAGACGCGGAGCAACTCTTGATATGTGTTTTGAATTTTATAAATTCCTTGTCCACTTTGACTTTAACGAATTAAAGTAAATGGTGGTTTTAATGTCATTAATAAAGTAATGGATTACTTCACTGGCTGTATTGATCTTGTATGCCTGATTATGAATTGAGGAAGAAAAAAAGTCGTAAGCTCATTTTTGTGAGCGAGAAATCGTAGCGGAATGCACTATCGAACCCTGTAAGCCATTCTGAGGCGTTTTTTTGTTCAGTCACTCCATCAGTCATCTTTTCAGGAAAATGCACCAGAACGCGATTGGTGTACGAAAAAACGGTGGTGAGTGCCAGGCAAGCGAGTGAAATCAAATCTGTATGAAATTTAACCACACCTTGCCGTGTCAGTGGCGGTAATGGGTTTGGGGACTTTTCACCATCAGACAAACTGAGTTATCCACAACAAAAGTGGACAGTTTTACTGTGAAAGATCTCAGAGAAAATGATGTGGTCATAAAATTAATTCGCTTTTCCTTCCTTTTGTCTCCGACAGTCTGGCTTCCTCGTAGCTGGTAGCCCGTAAAAAACGGGTCTGGCAGGGTGGGGGATTGTCACGCCATACGGCGTAACGCTTTTTTTGTCCTCGCTGCGCTGCGGGGCTTCCGGCTCCGCCTCCCATGCCCTCCGGGCATATGATATTTTATCAAATGTTTTCAATGTGCTTTAGTGCTAAATTTTTATACAGAAATGTTTTGATTGAATGTACTTGCAGGAGTAAAATGTTTAAATGTTTATGGTCTTTTTTGTCTGCATGTTTTTTTATTTAAAACTAGGTGCTAAAAATGAATGAAGTGGGTTTATAGGAAAAAGGGGGTTGGATGAACATTGTTTCTGAGTTTTTAACGACTGTCATTGATCTAGTGCAGTCGGGCGCGGCATCGAATGCGGCAAAGATAGCAAATGCTATTTCTCCTGTTTTTTTTGCAGCAATCGCTGTTTATGTGATTTTTATCGGTTATGAGATCATCTACTCGCAGCGTGAAGTTGTTATGAGTGAAGTAACAAAAACCGTCATGGCTTTTACGGCTGTAGGGGCTTTTACCTATTCCGCCCCGTACTATGCGCAGTATGTTATTCCTTTTGTTATGAATGCCGGGCAGGATTTAGCAAATGCGGTGACGGGAAATTCTGATGTGGCAACCAGTGTTGATAACTTGTGGACGTCCTTATCATCAACAATGAACACATATCTTGATAATCAAATGTCATCTTTGGGGACTTTTGATTTTGGAGATATTATTTTGGCTTATACTATATGGGGTATAGGGTATATAGGTGGAGCTATTTTAATTTTTTATACAAGTGTTTTTTTGTCTGTTTCTTTGTTTATGGTCGGTATTTTATTATCTATAGGTATACTGTTTATATGTTTTTCGGTTTTCCCTACAACTAGGAGTATGTTTACTGCATGGTGTGGCAGTTGTTTGAATTATATTCTTTTAAATGTTTTTTACACCATTGCGTTTGGGTTTGTAATGGGTCTAATTCAGTCTCTTACTGTAACTAATCCTGAGTCAGTAACTATGAGTGCGGTTGTTACGTTGCTATTGGTTATTATTATTTCTGTTTTTTTAATCGAGCAAATAGGTACGTTGTGTTCCACCTTGACGGGGGGGGTTGGGATTAACGGACTCACATCATCTACAAATGGAATGATAGGGAAGGTCGGTGGGGGGGTTGCTGCTATGACAGGGATTCGGGCCGCTGGGAATGTGGCTAAAGGATTTATGGGGAAAATGGCAAGGTCTGGAGCTTCAAAAGCGTATTCTGGTATCAGGAATATGCGTAAAAATATTATTGGGGGTTGAAATGAAAAAGTTGAAATGTGCATCATTTATTTTACTGGCTTCTTTATCCGGTCAGGTTATGGCATCGGGTATTCCTACGGTAGATGTTGCTGCGATAGCTAAAACGGTGGAAGAAGGTCTGACGCGAGCTAAAGAGGCGGCAAGCCAACTTAGCCAGCTTAAAGAGCAGTATGAGCAATCTATGAAGTATGCCGAAGCACAAAAGCAGAGGCTGGAAGGGTTTACCGATTTTAGTGACGGTTTCGATAGCGCCTCAAGCTACATGAAAGATTCTTTATCCAGCATTACAGATGGTGCAAAATCTGATTTAAGTGGTTTGCGTGATAAATATGGACTTTCCAGTTCTGATAATACAACACAAGCACGATATGATGGTTTGTTGCAAAAAATTAAATTCTATGATGAATTTAATGACAGTATGCGTGAAAGGGCAAATAGAATTACTTCATTACAAAATGAGTTTTCCGGTGCTGATACCCCGCAGAAGAAAGCAGATCTGGCAAATCAGTTAAGCACGGAAAAAATGACGCTGGACATGCAGATAAAACAGTATGATATAGCAGAGCGCCAGATGGAAAGTGCCGAAAAAGCACGTCAGGAGCAAGCTGGGATTGATTTTAGAAAAAACGCACTACAATGAGGGTGTTATGAGAAAATTAGTGACTTTGATGTTTATGTGTTTTGCTTTAAGTGCATGTAATGAAAAGGTTTATGATGTTAGCTATTATAGTGAGCATCTTGATGAAGCGGCTAAGGTTATGGATCAATGTAAGGCTGGTACTGTGACAGATGATAATTGCAAAAATGCAACAGAAGCATTATCAAAAAAGAAAGGGGGGGATTTTAGGAAAAAGATGCTTCAGTAATTTACATTCTGTGTGGTTTTACATTTTATAAAAAAGGCGCATAAACATTTATGTGCCTTTTTTTTGTTCTTTTTGTTGTGGTGGGTGTAAACCATGTTTAAAATGAAAGTGTGGTTTTGTTTCTGGATTCCTTAAAGATTGTGTTATACAATCTTTAAGGTCATAAATGTTTACGGGTGGTGTATGAACTTATCAGCGGCTGTTTTAGCAACGTTACTTAGTCAGTGCGCACCTGATGTTTCTCCGGTGACGGCGATGGCGGTGATCCAGACTGAATCCGGCGGAAATCCTTATGTCGTTGCTAATGTTTCTGATGGTGTCAGTAAAGCCTTTGATGATGAAAAATTGGCTGTTGCTTATGTCAATGATTTAAGCCGTCATGGAAAAACCTATAGCGCAGGATTGATGCAGGTTTACAGTAAAAACTTTTCTGCCTATCAGGTCGATAACAGCACCATCTTTGATCCTTGTACCAACATTAAGGTGGGTGCAAAAATACTAACTGAAAACTATGAAAGCCAGAAAGGGGGTGATGTACAAACGAATCTTAGAAAATCATTGTCAATGTATTATTCTGGCAATGAAACTCGCGGATTTAAAAAAGAAAAACAATATGATAATACCAGTTATGTGGAGCGTGTAGAGAAAAAAGCCTATGCCGTTCCTGCTTTAAAACCCTCCGGCCTCAATGATGAAGCCGAAGATAACAGTAGCAGTAATGTAAAAAAAACAGATTCCCAGACGTGGGACGTTTTCGGAGATTTTAATTCATGAATAAGAATCATTTTAAACTTTTGGTTGTGTTGTTTATGGCAATGTTTGCGGGTCAGGCATTTGCGGGTGGTGGTCTGGATGCAGGTACAACGGCATTAACAACGATTAAAACATGGCTCTTTACGTTCACGGGTGTGGCCGCACTGGTCTACCTGCTCTATAACATTGTAATGGCCTATATGGAGCGTAAAAGCTGGGGTGATGTAGGTATGGCATTGGTTTACTGTACTCTGGCTGGCGGTGCTGTGGTTGGTGGTACGTGGGCACTGGATCTTTTCCAGTAAGCAGATTTGGCTGGCTCTGCCAGCCTTTTCTTTCCGGGGGTGCTATGAACGAAGATGTAAAAAATGTGTATGCCACTTATAACGGACTGAATCGCCCCGCTATGGTGATGGGGGTTCCGTTACTTCTTTTACTGGCTGTGGGTTTTCTGGCTGTTTTTGGTGGTTTTACAGCAATGTATTTTTGGGGGATTTCTGGTCTGCTGGTTCCTGCACTTTGTTTTCTCTTTCTTTTTATCATTCGCCTGATTTGTGAGAATGATCCGAATGCGTTGCGTGTCCTCAAATTAAGATTTAAAGGCATTATGTTGAAGGTTAAGCATCGTGATACGGTAATTGGTTTTTCATCGGTAAAAAGGTAAGTCCATGTACAGACAAAAACTTAAAAAAAGCGAAACGGAACCCGTTATTTCTGAATACCCTGATTATCGCTTTCATCTTTCAGAAAACATTATCTATACCGCAGATAAAAAAATGCTGGCGACGATTGTTATCGAAGGTATGCCATTTGAAAGCGAAAAGGATTCCACGCTTGAAAATGCGTTTACGGGCATTAAAGATTATCTGGTTGGCGTTGGGAAAGAGGGTGATACCTATCTCTGGACGCACCTTGTTAAAGAAAAAGTTTTTCTGGATGAAAACTATTCATTTGATAACGATTTTTTAAATCGGTTTTCATCACACTACCTTGCCATGTTCCGGGGCGGAAACTTCTTTAAATCCACCTGGTATCTGACGTTTGGCATTCCTTACACTAATGTTGATGATGGTATCGAACGACTGGATGATATTCTTCATCAGGCTATGACGGTACTCAAGCCGTTTAATGCCTCTCTGCTTGGCGTAGTTGATGGCTTTATCAGTGAGCCAGCGGATTACCTTTCTTTGTTGCTTAATAAGCAGCACGTAAAAATCCCCCTGTCAGTCAGTCCTTTATCTGAGTCTGTTTCGGATTCTGAGTGGTATTTTGGTAATGATGTGCTCGAACTGCGTAACAATGACTCTGACACCAAAAAATTTGCGACGAACTATGTTCTGAAAGATTTCCCGATGTTCACTGAAATGGGGCAGTGGGATTTTCTGTTAAAACTTCCTTATGAATTTATCATTACGCAGTCTTTTATCTTTGAGGCTCCAGCTAAAACACTGCGCAAAATTGACTCACAATTGAATAAACTCGGATCGGCGGGGGATGCGGCAGAATCACAACAGGAAGAATTGTTGCTCGGTCAGGACGTTGTTACCAGTGGCATAACTCTGTTCGGCTCTTATCACTGTGTGTTGACGGTGTTCGGGGATTCATCGCCAGAAGAAGCCCGAAAAAATGGGATAAAGGTTTCCAGTGAATTTATTACGGCGGGGAAAGGCTTTCGTTTTACCCGCGCCGCCAGCTACGGGGCTGAGGTCTTTTTCAGTCACCTGCCAATGAGCAAAAAAAGGCCACTTGATACCCGTCGAACAGTCACTAATCTGGCCTGTACGTTCTCACTACATAATTACTCCGGGGGAAAAAAATCCGGGAATCCTATTGGTGACGGTAGCGCAATTATGCCGTTAAAAACCGTGTCGGATGGTCTGTATTATTTCAATACGCATTACAGCGATCCACATAAAAATGTGACCGGGCAACGTATAGCGGGTCATGCCATGATTTTAGGCGCTACCGGGACGGGTAAAACCACATTTGAAGGGGCGGCAGCAGGATTCCTGCAACGTTTCGATCCCTATATGTTTGTTGTTGATTATAACCGTTCTACTGAGTTGTTTGTCAGGGCATACGGCGGCAGCTATTTTGCCTTGCAGGAAGGGATTCATACTGGCCTGAATCCGTGGCAACTGGCAGAAGATGAATCCTCGCCTGTCTGGGCGCGTTTACTGGCATTTCTTAAAGAACTGGCTAAGTCACTGGTGAGGGATAGCGCTGGCGTTCCATGCTCTGATAAACAGGCTATTGAGATGGATGAAGCGGTTGAAGGTATTATGCGTATGCCGCTTTCTGAGCGCCGTACTTCAACGCTTTTACAGATTGTGACTGATGGTGATTTGCGTATACGCCTTAACAAATGGTGTGAAAGTGGTGCGTATGCGTGGGCGGTAGATTCACCGGAAAACACTTTTAATCCGATGGATTATAAAAAGGTTGGGTTTGATACCACTGTCATTCTGGAAAAAATTAACGGGAATGTTCACCCTGCATGTGAGCCTGTTCTGGGGATTTTGTTCTTTTATAAAAGTCTCATGCAGCGTGAGGGTAAACTCATGTTATCCATCATTGAAGAATTTTGGATGCCATGTAACTTCCCGTTAACGCAGGATATGATTAAGGGCGCGTTAAAGGCGGGGCGTTTAAAAGGTGAAATGATGTGGCTAACCAGTCAGTCACCGGAAGATGCGATTAATTGCGCCATTTTCGCGGCGCTGGTTCAACAAACGGCGACAAAAATATTTTTACCTAACCCGGATGCAGAGTGGGAAGGGTATAAAAAAATGGGGCTGACTGAAAAAGAATTTAAACGGCTTAAAGCATTGACAAAAGAATCACGCACGATGTTAATCAAACAATCCGGGTCGTCTGCATTTGCAAAAATGGATCTCTACGGTTTTGATGATTTTCTGCCAGTTATTTCAGGCACAACCGAAGGGATTGCATTGTGTGAGAAAATCCGTCATGAGCTTGGCACGGATAACCCGGATGTGTGGATTCCAGAATTTACTAAACAGATTAATGCGCATTGAGGTTAAACAAATGAAAAAAATCGCGTTTATCGCCATTGTCATGATGCTGGCTGCCTGTAGTGCAAAAGCGCCTGAACCTAAACAGGCTAAAGGCGACTGGTACGATCTTAATACAACATCACAAGCTATCAAGGCGGGTACTTACTAATGAAAAAATATTTTTCCAGAACAAAAAAAGAAGCCGCTAAAAAGATGATTGAAGTAAAGAAGGAAAATCAACCTTTTTATGATGCGGTTAAGCAGTTTGAAAAAAATGAAATTGCAACGGTGCAGAGCAAGGCAAAGCTGTTAACTCGCTTGTGTGTTGCTGAATTTGTTGTCATTGGTCTGCTTGGTGCAGGGATCGCAGCACTTGCCCCGTTAAAAACGGCTGTGCCGTATGTTATCCGGGTGGATAATTCCACGGGGTATACAGACGTTGTACCACAAATAAACAATGCAAAAGAAAGTTATCAGGAAGTTGAGACGAAATATTTTCTTTCGCAGTTTGTCATTAATTATGAATCTTATGAGTGGCAGACTATTCAGCAAATGATGGACACGGTTAAAGTCATGTCAGCAAGCAAGGTGTTCAGTCAGTATAATACGGCTATTCGTGCAGACAGTTCGCCGCTGAACGTCCTGAAAGATAATTATAAAATGCGCGTGAAAATTAAGTCAGTCACTATGTTAAAACCTGATGTGGCGCAAGTTCGTTTTTCAAAAATGATTCTTGATTCTTCCGGTAAGCCAGCGCCTGAATATCGAATGACAGACTGGATTGCGACGATTGCATTTGATTTCAATAAAAAAATCGAAACGGAAGAACAGCGATTAATTAATCCACTTGGTTTTCAGGCGCTGAGTTATCGCGTTGATCCAGAGGCGATGAAATAATGAAAAAAACTATCCTCCTTTGTGCTGTCATGTCGGCATTTAATGCCGGGTATGCTAATGCGGCAACGTATGGCGCGGGTTCGCAGTTTGATGCCCGTATACAGAGCGTTATGTTTAATGAAAGTGATGTGGTAAACGTCAGAGTACAAAAAGGCACTGTTTCAGTCGTGCAGGTGGGGAATGATGAAACGATTAAAGATGTTGGTCTTGGTGATCCGGCAGCGTGGAAAGTGTCAGTAAGGGATCATAGCGTGTTTTTCCGTCCAGTGGTTGAAGATAACCCAAATACAAACGTCACTATTGTAACGGATAAACGAACCTATCCCCTGTATCTTACATCGGTAAATAAAAACCCAACATTTGTACTGCGTTATAGTTATCCGAAACCTCCGGCGGCTAATCCCCTTATTGCGGCGAAACGTATACCGTGTACGGATGGTGGTGTTATAAATGGTCATTATCAGTTGAAAGGTGATAAATCCATTTATCCATATCAAATATGGGATGATGGAACCTTTACCTGTATGCGATGGAAAAGCCAGCAGGAAATGCCCGTTGTTTACCGGGTTGATGCTGATGGTAATGAGCACCTTGTTAACGGTGATCCAAATAAAAACACAATGGTATATTTTGAAGTCAATAACACATTCCGGTTACGTCTTGGTGATCAGGTAGCTGATGTGCGCACTTCTTCCATTGTGAATAAAGGGTGGAACGAAAAGGCTACAACTGACGGAAAAGTAAGAACGGAGAAGTTTAATTATGAGCAATAATGATGTTAAAAATAATGATGCGGGTAATCGCGGCATGATTGAAGTTAAGGGGAAAAAAAGCCCTAAAAAACTTCTCATTCTGATAGCGTTAGCTGTTCTTGCTCTGTTCATTGCTGTTCTGGTTGCTAAAATTCTACCGGGTAAAGAGGTTAAGCAAACTGGCATGGAGCCTAAAAATGAAGCTCTGGTTAATAATTCTGTCGAAAGCGATCAGATTACTGGCTTCATGAAAAACATTAAAGACAAAGAGGAGCGTGACAGAAAAGAACGCGAAGCCCGTGAAGTCCGTGAAAAAGAGGCAAAAGCAAAAGCAGAAAGAGAACAAGCCGGGGGGAATGAAAACGCTGGGGCGGTGAATGCTGTTACTGCGGGTTCTGGTAGTACCCGTTCTGTAGAACAGGGGGGGGATGATAAAGACAAACCTTTACCTAAATCTCTGCGCCAGCTTACAGGTGATACGATGGTTGCTATGGATAACGGAAAACAGCAAGATTCCGCCCCGGAAAAAGATGCTCTACAGGGGGGAAGTTATGCTGATGGTTCCGTTTCTCCTGTAATGAAGCGCCGTTATCTTCTGTCAGCGGGTACATCGCTTTCCTGTGTGTTGAAAACCAAAATTGTTACGTCTTATCCGGGTGTTACCCTGTGTCAGTTAACCAAAGATGTTTACTCGGATAACGGTGAAACACTGTTAGCGCGTAAAGGGGCAATGCTGCAAGGTGAGCAAAATAAAGTCATGACGCAGGGTGTGGCACGAGTATTTGTTATCTGGACGAATTTGAAAGATGGCAACATCAATGCTCGTATTGATGCGCTGGGAACGGACAGCCTCGGTGCGTCAGGCTTGCCAGCATGGGTTGATTCACATTTCTGGGAGCGTTTCGGCGGGGCGCTTATGCTGTCTCTGGTTGGGGATGGTCTTGATATTCTGAAAAGCTCTACCCAAAGTAGCGGCAGTAACAGCAATGTTACCTACGATAATACGTCTGATGCCACAAAAGAAATGGCTAAAACCACGCTGGAAAATACCATTAATATTCCTCCTACCGCATACATCAATCAGGGTACGGTGTTATCTGTCATTGTGCCGCGCAACATTGATTTTTCTTCTGTTTATGAGGTCAGGTAATGAGCAGTAATAAAGGGGCTGCGGCACGTACTTATCTGAAAATGGCAGGGATTCAGGATATTCTTGACCGTGATGATGTGACGGAAATTTGTGTTAATCAGCCAGGGCGTATCTGGTATGAAGGGCGTGAAGGGTGGTCGTTTATTGAAACACCGGATGCCAGCTTTAAAAACCTGATGACACTGGCAAAAACATTATCGAATTTTAGTGAACTGGCGATCCCCCTCGACGAGGGGAATCCGGTATGTTCGGTAATTTTACCTAACGGGGAAAGGGGGCAGATTATCATCCCCCCGGCTACGGAAAACGGGTGTGTGGTGATTTCTATCCGTAAACCGTCACTGACGCGCTTTACTCTGGATGATTATATTAATTCAGGGCGATTTGATAACGTGAGAATTGCCTCTAAACATATAGCTGAAATGACTGAGCGCCAGAAGTTTTTATATGAACTTTCACGGGGTAATGCGAAAAGTATCGGGCAGTTTTTGCGTGAGGCCGTTAAAGACAGGCTGAATTTTTTGATTGTCGGGGGAACCGGTTCCGGGAAAACAACAGTCGGTAAGGCGATTGCCGATCTGTTTCCGCCTGAGCGCCGTTATGCAACCATTGAAGATGTTCATGAAATGACGTTGCCGAATCATCCAAATCATATGCACCTTTTTTATAAAAAAGGCACGATTGAGGCAAAAACGATTATTGAGGCGTGTATGCGTCTAAAACCCGATCACATCTTTCTGGCAGAGCTGCGCGGGGATGAAGCGTGGAGCTATCTGGAGGCACTGAATACAGGGCATGAGGGATCTATCAGTACCATCCACGCGAATAACACCTATGCGTCATTCTCGCGGCTTGCCAGTATCGTAAAACAAT
The DNA here is from genome assembly GCF_006711645.1 of Klebsiella electrica. Classification (NCBI taxonomy): domain Bacteria; kingdom Pseudomonadati; phylum Pseudomonadota; class Gammaproteobacteria; order Enterobacterales; family Enterobacteriaceae; genus Klebsiella; species Klebsiella electrica. The sequence goes on from NZ_CP041251.1 coordinate 11,286, forward strand.
CGGCAGTTGGCATGACCGTGGATATGGATTTGATTATGAAAACGATTAAAACGTCAATTGACGTGATTTTGTTCTTTAATCATACCCATTTGACGGAAATTTATTATGAACCGGAAGACAAAAATAAACTGTTAAGTCAACTTTAAGGTGTAAGCACTATGGAAAATGTAATTTTTAATAATGTAAATGACCTGATCTATTTCGCTGACGGTCTTTTCTATGATGAAGAAGATTTTTGGAATGAGTCTAGCCGTTATCTTTTTATCGGTATAGGGTGCTCTATCTTAGATTCTATGGAAGATAATGATGATGTTAAATTGACACCTGAAATTATTTGTCAATGTTTATCTGCGGATAACGCCATCTCTGTTGCTACAATTTTAGAAACAAAAAATCTTCCTGAACAGGTGCGTTATTTTTTAACTGGATTTATGGTTAATAGTGAAAAGGTACAAGCTTCTGTAAGTGCGGTATTGTTTGAAAAACTTGGTGGGCGATGGCCTCAAGAAAGTGGGTGTGCGCGTTCATTTGAACAGGTTAAAGGTAAAGGTAAAGGCGTTGGTATTATTATACCGGATGTCGTTTCCTATCCTGATTCAATGGTAAGGTAAACTATGTGAAAAATTTTTATAAAATTTTTTAAATTATCAGTCAGCCTGATTCTGTCAGGCTGGTTTCATTATGGGGGTTTTGATGAATAAGAAAGCAGGTATGGTAATATTTTTGCTGGTTCTGCTGGTTATCTGTCTGATTGCAGGTAACTATCTTGGTGGATATGCAGCCTTAAAATATTCTGATGCGGATATGGGATTATTGCAGTTTGGTACGTTCCGGGAAGTGGTAACGCAGTTGTCAGGCCAGCCAGAATATAAAAAACTGATTGCTGTTACATGGGTGGGTTTTGCGGTTCCGGTGCTTGTTTTTGTTGGCTTTGTTATTGTGGTTATTGTTGGGCTGATGCCGAAAAAAGTCATTTATGGTGATGCGCGTTTAGCTACCGATATGGATTTATCAAAATCCACCTTTTTCCCTTCCCCGGACGTGGTGAATAAGGCCATTGAAACTGGCGAAAAGCCTTTCTGTTTTCCTCCGATCCTGATAGGGAAGATGTTTAAAGGCCGCTATAAAAATCAGTATATCTATTTTTATGGTCAGCAGTTTTTAATCCTTTATGCGCCGACTCGTTCCGGTAAAGGGGTGTCGATTGTTATTCCTAACTGCGTTAATTACCCGGATTCAATGGTGGTACTGGATATTAAGCTGGAAAACTGGTTTATGTCTGCCGGGTATCGCACCACGCAGTTAAAACAGGAATGTTATCTCTTTGCCCCGGCGGGGTATGCCGATAATCAGGCCGAAGCACTGAAAGGAAACATTAAATCACACCGCTGGAACCCGCTTGATTGCGTGGGTCGTAGTGACTTACAACGTGAGTCTGACCTGGATAAAGTGGCCTCGATTCTGATGCCAGCAGAGGGCAGCGATCCGTTCTGGTCTGATGCTGCTAAAGGGTTGTTTATGGGGCTGGGGTTGTACCTGCTCGATAAAGAACGATTTCAGTTACAGAATGCGAGTCATGACGATCCGAATCTGAGTGTAAAACCGGTACTGTTTTCTCTTGCGGCTATTCTGAAATTATCCGTTCCTGATAGCGGGAAAGATTTGGCCTCATGGATGGGCGCGGCAATTGAAAAAGAGAATTTTATCAGTGATAAAACAAAGTTTTATTTCAGAAGTTTTATGGCTGCACCAGATAAAACTCGCGGTTCAATTCTGACGAACTTTTCAAGTTATCTGAAAATCTTCAATAACCCTGTGACGGCAGAAGCTACAAACAGCAGTGATTTTGATATTCGTGATGTGCGTAAAAAAAGAATGTCTATCTTTCTTGGCTTAACACCGGATGCGTTAGTTACACATGGAAAGCTGGTTAACCTGTTTTTCTCTATGCTGGTTAATGAAAATACCCGTGAATTACCTGAGCAAAACCCGGATTTAAAATATCAATGCCTTATTCTGTGTGATGAATTTACCTCTATGGGTAAATCTGAGATTATTGAAAAATCTGTAGGCTTTACGGCGGGGTATAACCTGCGCTGGATGTTTATCCTACAGAATGAGGGGCAGTTACAAAAACAAGATATGTACGGTAAGGAAGGGGCTGAAACGTTTGTCGAAAACTCTGCGGTCGTGCTTTATTATCCACCAAAAGCCAAAAATGAACTAACCAAAAAAATATCAGAAGAAATTGGCGTAAGGGATATGACAGTGATTAAAAAATCCGATTCCAGAAGTGGTGGGAAGGGTGGTTCATCTCGTACCCGTAATCATGAAATCGTTGAGCGCCCTGTATTGTTGCCGGAAGAAATCAACGCCCTGCGCGATGTGAAAAACAAGGCTAAAAACATCGCAGTACGTGAAATCATCATGAGTGAGTTTACACGTCCATTTGTGGCTAACAAAATCATCTGGTTTGAAGAAGAAGAATTTAAAAAACGTGTCGATATTGCTAAAAACAATACGGTTGAAATCCCGGTACTGTTTACAGATGAAAAAATAAAAAACGCGATTAGAGAACAGGCGAAACTCTACGGCAAGGAAATGATGGGTAACATCATGACCACGCCGGAGCTTGAGATACACGATAACACTGATATGTCGGAGTAAGTAAAATGCGGTCACTAAATGATTATATGTTTAGCGAAAGCGTGGAAATGCAGTTGCTGAAAAAGGAGAGTGATTATCGTTTTTCTGACTGTGATTTTTATACCATTCGTGACCGAAAAGCCATCGTTCAGCTTGTTAAATGGCTTGAAAAACATAAAAGCAACATTACCATGCGGTCATGTGCCGGGGAGTTGTGTTTTACTATTGAGGCGGCTTTTTTTCATGAAAAAGCTGTCTTTTCTCATGAGATTTTGGGTTTAATCAGTTTTTCATTATCATATGATGATAAAATTCATCTTATTTTTAAAAGTCCATACACGACAAATGAGGAGTGCTTATGTTAAAAAAAAATATTTTACTGGCGGTAACGTTGTGTGCCTTTGGTTTTGCTTCTTTACCTGCCAGTGCTGCCGATGCCTGTGAATCAGTGCTATGCCTTTACGGTAAAGCAACGGGCAATAGTGGTGGCGGTGAGTGTAAAAGCGCTGAAAAAGCCTTTTTTAACATCGTTAAAAAGAAAAAAGGTTCTATCCGTTGGGATAAAACATTTGATGCCAGAAAATCATTTTTGAATCAATGTTCATCGGCAGATCCGGCTGCTATCTCAAAAATCATGAGTAAGTTCGGAAAGGTTAAAGGTTAACAATATATCCCCCCCCCGCAAATTTATATGATTGTGGGGAGGGTATTGTAAAATGGAGTTAGAATGAAAGTATTAAGTGTCTTTTCCCTTATTGTTACAATGTTATAAAGGTGGAATTAATGTTTCACCTTTAATATTAAATTTTCAGGAGGAAAAGGGATGAAAAAAACGAAAAGTGATTTTAACTGGAGTGAGTTATTTCTATGGTTGCAGAGATTAAGTCTGTAAAAGGTGGGAATAAGTTGTGAGGCTGGTGAAATATATAATGCTTATCGCTGTTATTTTTTCCGGTTCGCTGTGTGCAGCAGAAATCCAGGGGAAAGTTATCCGTGTGCTCGATGGTGACACCATCGAAGTATTGCAGGATAAAAAGCCCGTCAGGATTCGGCTGGCGAATATCGATGCGCCGGAAAAGAAACAGGCTTTCGGGCGTTGGTCAACGAATCAACTTAAAGGTCTGGTTGCGGCACAGCCCGTTACAGTGGCGTACACGCAGACAGACCGCTACGGACGGATTATCGGGCGCGTGTTCACGACGAACGGCACTGAGGCCAGCCGATTCATGGTGCAATCTGGCGCTGCATGGGTGTATGAGCGCTACAACGCAGATAAGGCATTACCAGCTCTACAACGGGAAGCACAGACGCAGAAACGCGGCCTGTGGGCTGACAGTCAACCAGTGCCGCCGTGGGAATGGCGTCATAGCAAATAAAGAGGAATGAAACGATGATGAGTGAATCCGATAAAGTACGTTTCAATAACCGTATATGTGTTGGTAACTTGCTTGTAAGTGCAGATGTTTATGTTACACCAAACATGACAGAAAGTGCGGCAGAGGTAGAGTTAACGGTTCCTGAGGATGATTATCAAAAGACAATGGATTTGTATGATCGTATTTGCCAGTTTGCTTTGCTTCATGGTGAAGATTTGCAAGGGTTATTCCAGACGGACAGATATTACTATATGTCTTGTTTCGTGCGTGATATTGAATCATTTAAGAAAGAATTTGAAAACGAGGAGGAGTTAAGAACTTTATTCAATCATGATAAGGGTGAAACGGCTGAGTTTCTTATCAGCTTCCCAGAAAAGGCTAACTATGATGATAAGGAACCAGTTAAAAAATCCTTTCTGGAAATTACACAAAAGCATGTCGATTCATTAGATGAACTTACATGGGGGGATTTTGAACACAGAGCATTCACTGGCGCAACGGTAGGTTTTGGCATCAATCCCCACACAATGGAACGCATTAATTTTGATGATGAGCGTGACAAAATAACAAAACTATCTCGTAAGGATTTCGTAGCGTCTAATCTCACTGATTCTTTCGAAGATGATTTTTATGTCAATCCATTGTTTAACAAAGCAGAAAAAATTGGTGAGATTGACGGTTATTCCGTCTATTTCAATTCAAGAGGGTTTTATTTTTACTGGAACAAACAAACCGAATACCTGCTTGAAAGCTGGTTGACATTCCCTGCTTATCCGTATGGCTGGTAAAGGAGCAAATAATGAAAGTGAGTTCAATAAAAACGGTTTATGATTTTATGCGTTACTGCCGTATGCCGCTCTGGTTTCAGCGTTCTATCAGGGATATGAAAGTCGGTGATACTTTCATTCTTGGAAAATATACGCAACCTGTTTCCCACGACTGTGATTCGTTTTGTGTACCTCCGCGCTATTCAGCTCGTCTGGATGGTAGCGAGGCTTGCTTCGTTGCGGAGGCGTGGATAGAAAAAGAACGCGGGATATATTCTTTTTACGCTACATGGACATTCCCGACAAAACCAGAACGTGCGCATGTTATGACCTTTGGGGAATTTAGAATCCGCAAAGGCGGAATTATAGAGTTCGATAGTAAAAACGTTGAACCTGACGATAAAAATCATGCGGTAAAAAATTTCGCGCTTGTATCTCGTTATCTCTCCCATATGCTCAACTGCATGTCTGATGAAGATAAAAAAGTTTATTTTAAGAATAACAGTTTTCCTTTATTCAATGGCGTATGGCTGGATAGTGATTTTAATGAAAGGAGACAGCGTGCGGTAGAAGTGGATGGGAAAATTAAACTGGTATGGATTAATTACAAAGATTACATGCCAACGCATCAACTTTCCGCAATTGTTGAAGCTGCCTTTGCTACTGGCGCACTACAACTGGAGGATTAATCATGAAATACATACAAGATGAATTTAAATCTAAAAACAAAAAGCCTTTTTACCATAATATGACAACTATCATTATAGGAACGACGGTTGTCGATTACAGAACGATGGAGGTTGATACCCATCCGTTCCCCGAACACAACAATGTTGACATTCTTTCTATTTCAGGGGAAGGAATAGTTTTCTCTGGTGAAAAATATGACGATGGTCGTCGTTGCCAGTCAGGGGTTATTGAATCTCATTATGGTACAGCAGATTGGCAGCTTATCCTTTCAACTTATAAAAAATGGCTGGCTGATAAAGGTAAAACCTTTTCTTATTTATTTGTTTTGCTGGGTGGCGAACTGGTTCACCACGAAATTAATGCGTCAGAATTAATTTAAGGATTATATATGAGACTCTTTATCGCAGAAAAACCATCATTAGCGAAGGCCATTTTTGAAGGACTTGGCGGCAATCCATCAACCGAAAAGAAAAACGGGTACTTTGAGCATGGAAATGATGTGGTAACGTGGTGCTTTGGGCATATGCTGGCAATTTATGATCCAGAAGATTATGACGCTGAGAAGTACGGGAAGTGGTCATTATCTACGCTACCGATCCCTTCAATGCTGCCTCCAAAATACAAAACAAAACCTGAGTCAGTTGCACAAACAAATATAATAATTTCCCTTATAAAACAAAGTGATACAGTTGTTAACTGCGGTGATGTCGATGAAGAAGGTACATTACTTGTTAATGAATTGTTAGATTTTTCTGGCTGCTCTAAACCTGTTTTGCGGTTGCTCGTTACGGATTTAAACCTTGCGCCAGTCAAAAAAGCGTTAGCTAACCTCCAGCCAAACGAGAAATTCAGGGGAATGTCAAACAGTGCTCTGGCACGTTCAATACTTGATCAGGGCTTCGGCTATAACCTGACGCGCGTTTCTACTCTGAAAGGTCGTGAAAAGGGCTATCAGGGAACGTTAAACGTGGGGCGCGTACAAAGTGCCGTGTTAGGTCTGGTGAATCAACGAACGCTTGCCAACCAGAACCACGCTGAAAGTTTTTACTATGATGTTGAAGCGTCCATTTCTGTTAATGGTCAGAATGTAAAAGCAAAATACCAGACTACAGAAGCCGATCAGATTGATGAAAAAAAACGTCTGATTTCGGAAGCGCAGGCAAAGCATATTGCTGAACGGGTCGAAAATAAATCTGCTACCGTCACCATTGCCACAACAAAACCAGAAAATACTAAACCTCCATTACCGCTTAACCTGTCAACTCTGCAACAGATTTGTGCTAAACGTTTTGGCTATAAAGCAAAAGAAACACTGGATATTATGCAGGGGCTTTATGAAACGCATAAGTTACTGACTTATCCCCGCAGTGATAACCGTTATCTGTCAGACGAACATTATTATCAGGCCAAAGATATTGCCACCGCTATCAGTGCAACCATGCCGGAACTGGCAACTGCTGCCGGAGATATGGATTTATCACAAAAGCATAAAGCCTTTGATGCGTCAAAAATTGAAGCACACCATGCTATTGTACCCACGACAAAAAGCGGCGCAGGGATTAACCTGACCGAAAAAGAAAAAAACGTATATCGGATTGTATCCAGCTATTTCATCGGGCTTTTCTGGCCTGATGCCATTCGGAACAAAACGAAAATCCATTTTGATATTCAGGGCGATACCTTTACCGCAACACAAAGTATCCTTTTACAAAAAGGATGGGAAGCACTAGGGAAAGATGATGATAATGAAGAACTGACAGACGAAAAAACCCAGGGTGATTTTGATTTATCCACACTGAAATTTAATACCTCGGGGCTGTGTGAATCCGGGGCAGTCGGTAAAAAACCTGCATTACCGCCGAAATATTTTACGGAATCAACCTTGCTCGCGGCAATGACTCGCGCCGCCAAATTCATCGAAGATCCAGAACTGCGTAAGGCACTGGAAGCCAAAGATGAAGGAAGCACTGACCGGGGAAGCATCGGAACGGAAGCAACACGCGCCGGAATACTGGAAAAACTGGCGAACAATACCGGGCTGATTTCCATCGAGAAAGAAAAAGGCTATTCAGAGCTGGTATGGAAAACGACAAAACAGGGGCAGGAATTTTGCGCGGCGTTACCTGATGAAATAACGAAACCTGATATTTCTGCAATATGGGCTGAAAAACAGGCGCTGATCAAAGAAGGTAAACTCACCGTTGAGGCATTTATAAAAGAAACTGACGGGTATATCGCGGCGATAACCGAACAAATTAAATCACAAGGGCTGAATATCACGTCAAACGGCACACCATGCCCCGTGTGCGGAAAAGGGACGTTGCGCCGGATTAAGGGAAAAAACGGCTTCTTCTGGTCTTGCTCGTGCTATCCTGAGTGTAAGACAACGTACTCGGATCAGAACGGGAAGCCCGTTACGGATAAACAGCCGGGGGCAGCAGCAAAAACCAGACTTGATGCCCCTTGTCCTGCATGTGGCAAAGAAATAGCCATCACACAACACGGCTTCTATTGCACGGGATGCGGGTTTAAGATAAACGGGCTTGTATGTGGTAAAAAAATCACTCAAAATCAGGCAGAAACATTACTCACAAAAGGGAAAACGCCTGTTATTAAAGGGTTTAAATCCAAAGCTGGGAATCCGTTTAATGCGTCTTTAGTCCTCAAGGATAAAGCGACAGTTACGTTTGAATATGAAAATAAAGGTAAATAAATGTCAGAAGAATATGAAGCAATAAAACGCATTTTAAGTAACATTCGTTCGCTGCGTGTGTTTGCACGTGAGTGTGATTTTGAATGGCTGGAAGAAGTAGCGGAAAAATTCAGGGTTGTGGTTGAAGAACGCCGGGAAGATCACAATCAGGAATTGAAACAGCTTGAAGAACAGGAAAGCAAAAAACAGGAAGCGATTGCGATGCTCGCTAAAATGGGCTTTACCCTGGGCGATCTCGTTCAGAGTGGAACACAGCCAGCCGCTAAGGTCAGGAAAACGAAATCACAGCGCGAGCCTAAATACATCTATACAGATGAAAGTGGCGAAGAAAAAACATGGGCTGGCGTTGGGCGCACACCAAAAGCAATTCAGACCGCGCTGGAGTCCGGGCGTAAACTCGAAGAGTTTTTGATCAACAAAGACTGATACAAAAGGGATATTTATGAGCGCATTAAAAAAATCATTTCTGGCTATCATTTTTAGTATGACTATTGCCGCCCCTGCTGTTTCAATGGCAGCCGCGCAGCCTGTAGTTGATGTCGATTCTCTCAATGAATTAAAGCAGATACGCGCGGTTCTGGAGCGGAATAACGTTAAAACGTACACCTGCATGGATGGTGACAAGCAATATACCGCCGGGCTATTCGCTACAATTAACGGGGCTGATTATCGTTGTACGGTGAAGGGTGATCATGCTGAGTGGGACATGATTCCACGAACGTTTAAGTAACTGAAAATCAGGCCGCGCAAGCGGCCTTTTTCGCTAATATGCATAAGAACCCGTTTGTGCTGATTGGCCTTTATAATAAGACTTTAGGTATTTTTAACAAAGAAAGATATAAGGAAAAGTAATGGATTTGTTGACTATGCTTGTCGTTTTTCTTGTGTTTGTCCTGATTTCTCTGGTGTTCCTGATATTAAGGCAACCAGATTTGACTGATGGAGGTGATAAAAAGAAAACCATTGCAAATAAACAATTAAGTGCGGTCGTAAAAAGTGATTTTTCCAGATCAAGCCTGATGAATGCCAGCGAATCAATACTATACAAAGCTATCTGTGATCATATTAATGATAAGGCATTTCCTGTTTTGATTTTTCCGCAAGTCTCTTTAGGTGAAGTCTTAAAGTCAAAAGACAGAACGGCGTTCTTCTCTGTTAACAGCAAGCGCGTTGATTTTGTTGTGACTGATTTAAACTATATGCCTGTCGCTGTTATTGAATATCAGGGAAGTGGTCACTATAAAGGAAATGCAAAGGTCAGGGATGAAATAAAAAAAATTGCCTGTGAAAAAGCCGGGATTAAGTACCTTCCCGTGCAGGAAAAGTATACGCTGCGGGATATTGATGCTGTGTTACTTGCTTCTGTGGGTTGTTAGTCTTTTATGATTCTAAGTTTTCCTAATGAAAAAACTTAACGTTCCGGGCGACGTGTCCGGGCAGATCCCCGCGCACTGGTCGCCAGCGGCGCTGGCCTGTTCCCGGCTCCGGGTTAATTCGCCAGGCACTTAGACATAACAGTTATTCTGTCCAGTTGCTAATTGAATGTGTTTCACTTACTATTTATGAATTATAGTTCACATGAGAAACATATGTACAAACCAACAAAAGAAGAGTTTAAAGCTGAAATGAAGCGAAAGGGCTGGTCACGTCCGGCGCTCGCTGCGCGTTGGGGGAAGTCAGAAACCTGGATTAGCAAGATTGCCGGGAACCAGGATAGGGATCAGCACTGGAATGATGCTTTAGCCGGACTACCTGTTTATTGTAAACTATAGTTCATAATAAACCTTGCGAAAATATGAACTATAGTTCATAATTTGATTGAGCAAACAGAATGCTGCAAAAGTAAAGCGAAATATAAGTGAGGTTAAAATGATTGGGTTCCTTTTAGGGTTTTTGATATTAGCGTTGATCTTTTTAGGGTTGTTCTTGATTCCTTATCAAAGAATTGGAACTTGGCTAAGTAGATTTATTCATTTGAGAAGTCTTTTGGGTGGGATTCTTCTAATCGTATTTGGTTTAGTTGCTAAGGCTCTAGCCGGAGAGGAAACTAGCGCTCCAGCTACTAATGAAATGGGGGCGATAATGCATTCTTATTCTACTGCGTACTGGCAGTTAGCTTTAGTTCTTGGTTGTATATTTATAATTGCATCCATATTCATAAATCGATTTATTAAAGAAGAAGACTAGCGTAGAAGCAATTAGGAACAGGCCGCGAAAGCGGCCTTTTTTATGCCCCTCGTTTAATTCTCCGCGCCGTTAGACATACAGGTCATTCTGTCCAGTCCCCTTCCCTCATTACAATAGTTACAACATACATCGTGATGATCGCCATATCTGGTGCAGATCTGCGGCCTCTGCGCCCATATTCTGGGCTAATCAGTACAACGGGGCGCACCCGCCGCCCGGACACGTCCTGTTCCCGGCACAAACCGCCCAGGCAAAACGGCACTATCGGAAAAAATGTCCAATATTTATTTTGGTGATCGGATTTATTGTCCTCGGACTGCGCCGCCCGGTACGCCATAATAATGACACCGCGCCGCCTGGCTGATTCGTCACCCACTACAGGAAGATACCGTGACCGGATTTTTTCAGGGGAAGCGAAGCCATGCGCAACTCGTTTGTGCCTGGCTGAACGCCCGGACAACGGAGGGCTTTAGCCCGGAGGCGGCAGCGGGTTTTTATCAGGATGCGGAGATTTAAAAATTGAGTAACTTACCTGCCGGAAATTTTCAGATTTCACGTAGCGTCACCGTTCCGGGTAGCGTTGCCGGGTCGTGGTCGCTCGATGCTGCCCGGACAATGCGCGACTACGCCGCGCACCTCGGCGCGGGTCTGCCAAAATACCTGCTTGCCCCGGAAGTCGGGCTGCTGCTCTCCTGTATCGATGATCTCACCGCCCGGATGTATTTTGAAACGCTGTGGAATACCGGGGCGCGACTCAATGAAGCGCTGGCGCTGACACCTGCCTGTTTTACGCTGGAGCCGTCGCGCCGCCACCCGCAAGCCGTGGTGATGCTGAAAACCCTGAAACAACGCAACCGCGAAGCCGTCCGGGGGCGTGGTCGTCCGGCTGTTGATGCTGACACCCTGCACCCCGATCCGCGCTACCGCAAACCGCCCGAACCCGGCATAAGAATCGTGCCGCTGCTCGATGCCGCCTACGTGCGCCGGATGCGGGAATACCTCGCCACCTGGCGAAAACGGGTTAAGCATGTTCCGGTGTGGGAAGTGAAGTCACGGCAAACGCCGCTGAACTGGCTGAACGCTGCGGTAGCCCGCGCACAAAGTGACGGGGTAACGTTTCCGATCACGGTCACGCCGCATACCTTCCGGCACTCGTTCGCCATGCATTTATTAATGAGTGGTGTACCGGAGAAAACGATTCAGGGGCTGCTGGGGCATCGGTATGCCCGGAGTACCGAAGTCTATACGCGCGTGTTCTCGCTCGATGTACTGACCGGAAACGGCCTGTCATTCAGCTATGACGCGCAGACGGCACGGCGCCTACTTACCCGTGAGTAATAAAATGGATGTAATAATACACACCATAAACATTGCCTAACAGAACGCTTGTGTGTATACTCATTTACATAAGGTGTGTAATGATACACAACGTTAAATAAAGGATCGGCAAATGGGTAAAATTATTGCAGCAGCGGGTCATAAAGGTGGGCCAGGTAAATCCACGCAAATCATTTCTATCGGCGTATGTCTCGCAATGAAAGGGAAATCCGTATGCTGGCTGGAAACGGATAAGCAAGGTAGCTTGCAGGACTTTGTTGAAACACGAAAAGAGAATGGTATTACGCTGGAAATTCCCCTGTTCAGGAATTTTACAGATATTGCCGCGACAGCCAGAAATCTAACAACAAAATTTGATTACGTCCTTCTTGATACTCCCGGTCAACAATCTGCGGAGTTCATGAAATCGTTGGTTTGTGCCGATATTGTACTGACCTTTGCCGATCCGGGTTCAAGCATTGAAACAAATACATTAGGTAAGGTCGTTTATGATATTAAAACCGCGCAAGCCGGACTCAACCCGCACCTTAACGCTTATATCGTATTGAATAAATGCGATACCGATCCACGCGATACAGAAGCCTCTGAGTTCCGTAAGTTATTGAGCGACGATCCCGACTGGCTCCCCGTGACTCGCCAGCGTATCTACTACCGGAAAGCACACAAAAAGGCTTACAACAGTGGTATGGGGGTACACGAATATAATGATAAGTGCGGCAATAAAGCACGGGGAGAAATTGAGTTGCTCCTGAAAGAAATTAATGTGTTATAATACACATTATTACACACTAGTAAAAATGAGAACAGTAATGGCAAAAGTACCAAAGAAAGTTACCCATGATATTCAAAATGTTGATATGCGTACATTTGTGAGTTCGGCTTCACAACGCCCAGAATCAGCATCAAAAGTCACGCGAGTAAACATCACCATAAAAAATGATGATCTGGCCATTTCTGACACCTATCAGGACGCTTACGGCGTAAGTCGTGCCGATGTACATAGCGCCGGAATGTCATTGCTCCAGCGTCTATCTGATGATGAACGACAAACGCTATTTGAAGAAATTCGCAAGAAAAGCCCCAAAGCAGGCAGGCCATCCGTTAAAAAGTGACAGCGTTGATAGCATCAAGTATGGAATAAAGTGACGAAATAAACAAAAGCCCTCGTTTTTGAGGGCTTTTTTTCTTTGTCTATCGCTCCATGCCGTTATCACGTTCCTGCTCATTATGGCGGGATTTTTCTTCCGTGAATTTCTGCTCCATTCTGTCCTCTGCAACATCCCTTGTCAGATTGTGATTAAGTAATTCGGCCTCCATTTCAGGGCGGTTAAACTCCAGACCTTCGGAGACAAATTTATCCTGGTACTGGTCGATTGCTTCAAGGATCTTACCGTCCTGCTCTGATACGTCCCTGCCCTGCGCTTGTTCCAGTTCATGGCGGGGAACCGGTACGGCATCTTTAGCAGCTTCCTGAATCCCTTTTATTTCAGTAACAGACTTATCTGCGGCCTGTACGCTGGCTTTATCTGCGTTTATGCCATGCAGCATGGAAACTGTTTTTTTGTAGGCGACTGCCTCCTGTACGGAGTTAAACGGTCGAATATTTTCGTTCAGCTCCTGTTTAGGGAATTTCACAAAATAAACGGCCTCTTTAGACGGCTCCAGCGTGGCTTTGTGCGCGTTGATAACGTCCTGCTCCAGTGATACCGGATCAAGCTCCACGCCCGTTTTGGCCTGGATGATTTCGGCGTTAATCTCGGCCTTAACTTTAGTGTCGTTGTCTATAGAGGCGCTGAACTCACGGCGTTTCTGGTCGTCGGTCATCATCATGCGGCGCATTTCATTATCAGCCAGCAGTGCTTTGACTTCTTCCACTGTCTGACGCGCTTCCGGCTGCGCTGTGGCCTGTTCTACCGCCTCTTTAAGCTGGCTTGGCGTTGCCGGGTTAGGTGTCTGCTCTACCGCTGCTTTCAGTGTCTCTTTAGACGGCTCCAGCGTGGCTTTGTGCGCGTTGATAACGTCCTGCTCCAGTGATACCGGATCAAGTCCCACGCCCGTTTTGGCCTGGATGATTTCGGCGTTAATCTCGGCCTTAACTTTGGTGTCGTTGTCTATCGAGGCGCTGAACTCACGGCGTTTCTGGTCGTCGGTCATCATCATGCGGCGCATTTCATTATCAGCCAGCAGTGCTTTGACTTCTTCCACTGTCTGACGCGCTTCCGGCTGCGCTGTGGCCTGTTCTACCGCCTCTTTAAGCTGGCTTGGCGTTGCCGGGTTAGGTGTCTGCTCTACCGCTGCTTTCAGTGTCTCTTTAGACGGCTCCAGCGTGGCTTTGTGCGCGTTGATAACGTCCTGCTCCAGTGATACCGGATCAAGCTCCACGCCCGTTTTGGCCTGGATGATTTCGGCGTTAATCTCGGCCTTAACTTTGGTGTCGTTGTCTATCGAGGCGCTGAACTCACGGCGTTTCTGGTCGTCGGTCATCATCATGCGGCGCATTTCATTATCAGCCAGCAGTGCTTTGACTTCTTCCACTGTTTGACGCGCTTCCGGCTGCGCTGTGGCTTCCCGTTCCGTTTCACGTGTGACAGCATTCTCTTTGGTTTCCGGCTCCGGTTGGTGCATTTCCTTTTCGTCCTGGTGGATTTTATTTGCATCCAGTTCAGCTTTTGTTTCCAGCATAATTTTCTGGAATTTTTCAGGGCGAAGGATAATGTTCATCCCTTTTTCTGCGGCAATTGTCGCGCATTGCTGTTTAAATTCATCCGTTCCGGTGAGTTTCAGGACACCGCCGAATTTTTCCCGTGAATAATCCAGCATAACGGCGATTTCTTCCTTAGAGGCTTCCTTGCTTGCAACAACAAAATCACCTTTATCCGTAAACACCGGGGATTCCGTTTCCTGATCACGATAGACAATTTTCCCGTCTTGTTTGTCCATCACCAGATCTTTCAGTTTAGTGTTGCTGCGGCGTAGTTCTTCCAGCCGTTTTTGAGCTTCAACGGCTTTAACCAGTGACGTTTCAGGCTGGTCAGCCTGAATGCCATTTTCTTCTTCACGATTTAAATAACTTTTTAACCTTTCTACAGCTTTCATGTTTTCGCTTCCTTCTGACCAGTTTGCATGATACTGGCTAATAATGTTACGCCCTTCTTTTTCCATTTCAGCCAGTGATTCTAACGTTGTGAGTTTTTTGTAAACCAGTATACCTTTTGCCACTTCACGTTCGGAGGGTGGAATGCTGCGGAGTTCTTTACGCATTTCACGTAAATCATTATACATTTTTGCGCGTTCATTTTTAACAAAATCGCGTAATGTTTTATTGCCTGACTTCAAAGAATCCAAACGTTCCTTCGCTTCCCTTCTGTTTAAAGAACGGTTTAAAACAGGTTTTTCAAATGGTTTATTCGCTTTCTGATCTGCATAGACTTTTAAAAGGAATTGTTTTGCGTCCACCCATGAAAGATTCAGGTTCTTGGTTAAAAAATCTGACGCATTAAGATTCCTTTTACCCACTGAAAACCGGGGGGAACCGTCCGGCGCTTTACTGACAGCATGAATTTCAGAATTTACATTAAATTCTCTGGCAACGGCGGATAAAAATCGTTCCGGGTCAATTTCTTTTCTGATAACCGCCATCGTTGCAATCTCATTGCTTTCAGCATCTTTATTTAATTTCTGGTAAATTAACTCATGAAGCAATGAAGATTGTTCAACCGTTTTTAATCCTCGCTCTGTGAATTGTCTATCAGAATCCCGTCGCATTTCGCTATCAGAATGTTGTCGCTCTTGTAGCCGCTTTGCCAGATCACGCTCCGCATTATCTGGCAGTAAACTGACAGATTCGGTGGGTGCTGCTCGCCCGTTGATTCCGTAAACCAGACCGCGTTGGGGCAAACGTGGCAAGCCGATTCCTGTTTTAATTCTATCGAGTCGGGAAGCTGGATCAAAACCTCGCTCATTACGGCTCTGCCGTCCTCTCGATTGTTCAGTATGTCCTTTGTTAAGTTTGTGTTTTTCGTCATAGCTTTTTATCCTCTCTGCAAGAAAAGTCGCTTTGCCCTTATCATCCAGTGATTTGTAAGCCTCACGAATACGCGATGATGCGGGGTAAATATGTTTAATCTCATGACTTGCGCGGCTTGTCCACGCCTCAAGACGTGCTGAGATTTGTTTTTCAGTAGGTTTAACCAAAGGTAACTCACGCGATTCAATATACTGTTTACTGAAAAGCGGATTTTTAAGATTGGTAAATTTCTTATCACCATCAAGTTTTACAGATAAATACTCTCCGGCCTTACCTGCATTGCGTGTTTTAACCTCGCCATACTCTGACAAAAGGGTTTTAAAATCACTGAATGAGCGAACGTTTTCACTTTCAAGTCGAGAATGAATAGCCCGTTTAACATCGCTGTTACGCTCATTAAACAGGTCGCCTTTTGTCCGTGAAAGCACATTAGCATAATTCTGGTCGCTGACGCGCATGGCATCTTTCGGGCTGACAAGATTGTATTTGTGATTAATGTGTTCCTGAATAGCGTCTAACTGCACCTGAGTTTTTGAGTTAGTTAAATCCCCTCTAGGATTCATTGATTTTTCAGTTACAATATTAACTCTCGGAATTACGATATGAATATGGGGTTTGCGCTCAATCCGTTCACCAGTGCGATTATCAACAAGATTTTTTATCTTTGGTAAATGTGCCTCGGCATAAAAGCAGTATTCATCCTCATGATAGGCATTCATGAATAATGATTTGTATTCCTGTGCAACGGCATGAAGCGTTTCCGTGCTTATCTCCGATTCCTGAAAGGAAAGTGTGATATGCAGATAACGCTCCTGCCCCTTATCCTCAATACTCTGAATAACTTTATTTGTGGTTTGTAAATCGCCGTCCAGAATCAGACGGTGATCCAGTTCTTCACGGGTGTATTCCCTTTCGGCCTTTCTGCCGTTCTCCAGATATTCGGCTATCCCGTTATTGCCACCACCATACCGGGTGATCATTTTGTCACGTCCTGCAAGGTGTTTCTGATACCAATCAGCGCATTGAGTAATTTTTTATATAAGGCATCTGATATAATACCTTTAGCGTTATCAGTATTCAGGCGATGGGCAATCTGATTCATGTTGTTGCTGGTTTTATGTAAGTAAAACAGGCAACGCTTGTAATCAGGTTGCTGGCGATGGTCTGGCTGATAGCCATTTATCTGATTGAGCGACAACATTCTGAAAAACTCGGATTTACTCATATCAAGCTGCTCAATAGCTTTAGCAAATGGCGCATACTCATCTTCGGTTAACCTGAATGTAACATGTACGCTCTTGTTTGTTTTTTTCATTTAGTCCCTCAAGGTTCGTAGAACCGCACCAGAACGGCTCAAGCCGTTCGGGGTTTCAAAGGGGTTTCCCCTTTGGCACGCCGATTGTAACATACCCGGAACGGGTTTGTGTACAATCGGTCTCGTGCCTGTAGTTTAGTTAGCATAAAATTACACTTTCACTATGTTTCATTGAATTTCATTAAATTGCACTAAAGTGATTGACAGTTGCATTAAATTTCACTAAATTGCACTAAACACAACAACAGTTTCACTAAATTGCACTATAAAAGCATATGTGCTAAATTTAAGCCAAAACACAATGAGGCTTTAATCATGTCAGACTGGAGAAGAAAACAAAGAACAGGTAAAGGCAAATTCCTGCCTCTTTTGGATGAAATTAATGCACGGTTAAATACTGGTGAAACAGTCAAACAAATATACATTTCTTATAAAGAAAGCATGGCAATTGAACTGAGCTATGTGCAATTTACTCGCTACGTGAATAAATATTGCAAGGATAATAACATTCATCTTACAAAGATGAATGATGATAAAAGACAAAACAAAACAAAACAAAAAAACAACGAGCCAGAAAATAAAAATAAATTTGGTGATGATTTCAATGACTACATGAATGTTTGTTATCAAAAAGAAAAACTTGTTCAACAGGCCATAGAAAATGATATTTCTGTGGAAACAATAAGCTCATGGGGCTGTGCTAACTTTGTTCAGGTTAGTAATGCTCTCGGTAATTACATACGAAACAAAAGGTAATAAAAAATGTATCTGAAACTTGCAATTGTTAACAATAGCGGAAACGTCGGTAAATCTACTATTTGTCAGACCATGCTTAAACCTCGTCTTGATGAATCAGAGATTATTAAAGTTGAAACAATTAACACTGACGGAACAGATGACAAAAAACTTTCCGCTAAAGAATTTGATGAAATCATCAAGCGTATTGATGATAGTGAATGCACGATCATTGATGTGGGTTCATCCAATATTGAACAATTCATTATTCAGATGAATGAGTATCAAGGAAGTCATGACCTGATTGATTATTTTGTTGTACCTGTAGTTAGAGAAGCAAAACAACAGACAGATTCAATCCAGACAATTTCAGCATTAATGGCAATGGGAGTTGAGCCAGACCGTTTCAAAGTAATTTTCAACCTTGCTGAAAAAGATACGTCAATAGAAAAACAATATGCAATATTCTTAGCAAATGATATTTGCAAAGAAATTGCAGGTAAAAATCATTCAGTAGTCTATCATAACAATATTTTTAACATTCTTAATAAAGCCGGATTATCTTACGATGAAGTGTATAACGATAATCGTGACTTCCGAACTCTTATCCGGTCAGCAGCTTCAAAAGAAGAACGTCAGGAACTCTCTAACCTGCGTACAGTCAAAATGCTGATGAATGGCTTTAACAGCGATCTGGACGTAGCATTTCAAAATCTCAATCTTGGTTAACACCTCTCCAGTCTGGTGAGAAATCACCAGACTTTAAAAAGGAATCAATCATATGAGTAGTTTTTCAGAAGAATTTAAAGATCAAAAAATAAACCAGATGCTTGAGGACTATATAGCCCTCGACAATGAAATTAAAAAAGCGTTTGCTTCGCTTGTGCAAGCGATTGAAGATACTCCAGCCCGTTTTGATGGAGTCATATCAAAAAAACTGGATCAGCTAATCAGTGACAGTCTGGAAATTGACAGGGAAATAAAAGAGGCAACCACTGGAATTTCAGAAGAAAAAACAAAAAACATTCTAGAAATTCAAGAGGAAGCGATAAAAACAAAACAAAAACTTACCGACGATATAATCGCGTTATTAGCCACTCTAAAACATAATCAGGAAAAATCACAAGAAGGTTTGATAAAAAATCAAGAAAAACTACAATCCGTTTTTAACGATCATTTAGAGAAGATGGCTAAAAATGCGCAACCATTCAGCAAAAAAGCGGCGATAGCCATTTGTGCGGCCTGTACTCTCTTTGTCACGGCTGGCCTGTCCGGGGCTTTCTGGTACGTGACTAATCAAAGTAAAGTGCAAATGGAAGAAAACATGAAGTTTGCGGCATCGGGTTTTTTTGATATGCAGGATCTGACAAAAAAAGTCATAACGCAATTACCCCCGGCACAACAAGCTAAATTTAAAAAAGAACTGGATTCCATTAACAAACGAACGAAGTGAGCGCCTTTTGTTTTCACTGCCGCAAACGTGGTACACGTTTGCGGCTCGCTTTTCCTTCCTTTTGTCTCCGACAGTCTGGCTTCCTCGTAGCTGGTAGCCCGTAAAAAACGGGTCTGGCAGGGTGGGGGATTGTCACGCCATACGGCGTAACGCTTTTTTTGTCCTCGCTGCGCTGCGGGGCTTCCGGCTCCGCCTCCCATGCCCTCCGGGCATAAAAAAGGCGGCATATGCGCCGCCTTTGATTTTATACCTGGTTAAAACATTTCATATCCTTGCAAGTAATTTAGCCACCACCTGAACTGATCCCACTGCTCGCCGTTCATGGCGGGGATTGTGGTTTTCTTCCCTTTGACAACCGAATCCGCAACCTGTACGATTTGATGCGTTGACATTTTAAAACCTCACAATGTTTTTTTTGTTGATACGTGATCAGGTTGTTCCACCAACCTGATCACACCTTACCTTTATGTTTTACACCTCCTTATTCTGCAATTTCATAACTAACGTTTGTCGGGTTAACTTTGCATTGTTCCGCGATTTTTTTAATCACCGCCTCAAGCTCCACATAGCTGTTAACGGTAATTGGTTTTTTAATGCCGTAGGTATTCATAAACGCTTTACCGTTTTGAATTTCGGCCTTTGTAAAAGAAAATGAAAAAGTAGCTGGATAAGTAACGTTTAAGATGGATTGCATTTTTAACTCCTGCCACTGTGCGGCGTTGGTGTCCGGGGCGTTTCCCCTTTCGATGTAATAATAATACGATTTTTATGATCTGCCGTCAATATATATTGTGTAATATTACACACTATTTATGATAAATAAAAAAGGCCATCAACATGACGGCCTTAATGATGTTAGTGATAAATTTATTTCGTCAGCGCAATAATCCCCAACGTAAGGCCAGCAACCGCCGCCGCACCTCCGGCAATTGCTCCGGCGGTTTCCCAGTTGTCCTGGGTCGTTCCCTTCATGCACGTATTCGTATGTACTAAACGGCCTTGATCATCATAAACAGGGACACAAGGCGATTCATGCGCACAACCTGCTAACAACGAGGCCAGAAGGAAAACACCTGCGATTTTTTTCATTTGTCACTCCTGTTAAAAAAAGGCTATCTTTTGATAGCCTTTTTTAAATTAAAGATAAGTATTTAATCCTGTAACCTGTGTAAAAATATCCTGTAGCTGATCACAATAAATCATTGTCATGGTTTCAACTTCTTTCAGACTTACGCCCCGTGATTTATAAAAATATACGTTGTAGGTATCTGACGGATCAAGCTCGATTTTTACCAGATTAATACCAGAAGCCGCAAAATTAGAAGGTAATTTGAAAATCAAACCGCCTTTATCATAGATAACAAATTGCTTTGCCCCTGTCATGGCGATAAATCTGTTTCCGCCTAACTGATTCAAAATTTCAACAGCAATTGCTTTAGTATCCATCTTTTAACTCCTGCCACTGTGCGGCGTTGGTGTCCGGGGCGTTTCCCCTTTCGATGTGATAATAATACGATTTTTATGATCTACCGTCAATATATATTGTGTAATATTACACACTATTTTTTTTAAATTCCCGTCAGGGAATGGGAGGCGGAGCCGGAAGCCCCGCAGCGCAGCGAGGACAAAAAAAGCGTTACGCCGTATGGCGTGACAATTCCCCTTCCTGATAAGCCAGAACAAACTAACAGGCCACTGTATGCCGATTTGCAGCCCGGAACGGCGCAGTGGGCGCGAGCGTCAGCGAGTTTACGCCGTCATGATGCGTAGCAGCAGGGCGGGGCGCTGTACTGCGAGTGCGAGCAGAGCGAGCTACGGCTGCAATGTGCCGTTTTCAGCATTTTCAATCTCGATGATCATCATCTCAATGATTGCTTTGTCTTTTTCTCTGAGGCCATTTGCAGAAAAATCTACATTGTAGAAATTATCTTTATTAAAGAAAAAATCACTCACTGTTAACAGTGTTGTTTTTACACCATCCGGTGTTAATTTCTTAGAAAATGTTTTTACTCTTTTTACAAGATGGTAAATACCATCATTTTTTTCTAAATAATAATGCACATCACCTTTTCTTTTTTTCATAACTGTTTCACTGCCCCCATTAACTTAATTAGCTGATCTATGTTTAATCCCTGCACAAACAGGCCATACCCATTGTAGTGATCTGTTATTTTACCGCTGAGGCCATTATTTGCTTTAAACCCGGTTAGTGAATCGTGCCAACCTTCCAGCTTTACAAGCTGCGCCAGCATCCCTTTAATGATTCGCTCTTGTTCCAGCCCCTCCAGTTGTTTTTTTTCCGCTTCCTGCATTGTGTCCAGATCCTGCCTGGCTTGTTTCAGTATCTTATGGCGTATATCGTCGGCAATTGCCGCCGCATTACGTGACGGCGACACGGTACACCGTGCGCCACTTCCACGCCAGTAGCGAGACTCAACGAAACCATGAATAACAATACGCCCCTTATCCTCTCTGACTGTAAGCGTATAACGTTTCAGGTTCGGCGTGGTCAGTTTTATTCGATACTGGCAATCATCCAGCAAATTGACGCGCCATTCATCCCCCAACAAACGAGCAACCATTTCAAAAAGCGGCTGATACCGATCAAAAAAATTCATTTTTTAAACCTCGCGGCTGTATGCCGTTGACGTTAAAACACACCCCCACCTGTCAGGCGGGGGTGTGTTTTATTTTATGATATTGCCACTTTTGATAATGTTAATTAATTCTTTTTCGCTGTACTCTTTGCCATGTTCCAGCGTGGAATATATGTTTCCAACAATCCAATGTTTTTTTTCTTTGGTGTCAGTAAACCACCATGAATCCCGAAGAATAAAAGCAGGTTCACAATCATTGTTTTTTTCATAAACAATGATTGTTTCCACATCCTTCCCAGGATCATTGGAACAATTTACATCTGTCCTATATTCACTTGATACTTCAATGTCAAAATGTTTTTTTAAAAATGTAGTAAAGTGCATTTTTAACTCCTGCCACTGTGCGGCGTTGGTGTCCGGGGCGTTTCCCCTTTCGGTGTGATAATAATACGATATTTAAGATCTGCCGTCAATATATGTTGTGTAATATTACATACCATATATTATAGCCGGGACTATTGCCCCGGCTCACCTCTTAACCCTGTTTTGTGACTCTCTGCCAGCCTGTAGACTTGCGCTGTCCGTTTGTGCCGTACATTTCGCGGATTTCATCCATGCTGTGCTCTTTGCGGTTCCGGCTGGCTTTGTATTCATCAGGACGATAAAACCACTGTTTTTTCTTCGCCGCCCATTTACAGCCCATTTCTTTTAATGCGTCTTTATGTTCTTTTGTTTCGCCACTGATCCAGATCCAGTTTCCAATAACTTCATAAACCACACCAGACAGGCCAGAAAGCATATTTAATACTTTTTCGAGTTCTTCGCCAAAGTCATAACGGGCGTTTTCGTCAGCACTCTGGAATTGATTAATTTTATCAATATTCTGCATCAGAAAATCAAATGCAGCATTGACGGCTTTCATCATATCCGCGCCAACTGGATTACGGTCAGGATGAAATTTTAAAGCGGCTTGCTTATAAGCTTTTTTAATGTCTTTTTCAGTCAGTTCACCAGATAAACCGAAAATATTTAATGCTTGCTGGATATTCATTTTTAACTCCTGCCACTGTGCGGCGTTGGTGTCCGGGGCGTTTCCCCTTTCGATGTGATAATAATACGATTTTTATGATCTGCCGTCAATATATATTGTGTAATATTACACACTTTTTTTAAATTCCCGTCAGGGAATGGGAGGCGGAGCCGGAAGCCCCGCAGCGCAGCGAGGACAAAAAAAGCGTTACGCCGTATGGCGTGACAATTCCCCTTCCTGATAAGCCAGAACAAACTAACAGGCCACTGTATGCCGATTTGCAGCCCGGAACGGCGCAGTGGGCGCGAGCGTCAGCGAGTTTACGCCGTCATGATGCGTAGCAGCAGGGCGGGGCGCTGTACTGCGAGTGCGAGCAGAGCGAGCTACGGCTGCATCTATCAGAAACCTAAAAAACACTGATTGTCAAAATAACGCCTGTGAGCCACTCTGAGCCGTTTTTTTTGGTTTAGCTATAGTATGGGTCATCTTTTTCAGGAAAACCCGCCAGAATGTGATTAGTGAGCGCAAAAGATACCTCCGCTCGCCGCAGCCGAACGACCGAGCTTAGCGAGTCAGTGAGCGAGGAAGCGGAATAGCACCAGGACGAACAGAAAGCACTTACGCCCGGTTACTGCATATCGTGATCTGCCATGAAGTTATTCACATGGCAGAATTTGCTCTCCCCTTAGATCCTTTTTCTTTTTTTTTCTTTTTTAAAACATTGCGATCTTGATTTTTTATTGCATATCAATAGTTTGAGCGTTTAAAGGTGTATGCCTTCCCGGTTAAAGGTGTATGCCTTCCCGGTTAACGGTGTATGCCTTCCCGGTTAAAGGTGTATGCCTTCCCGGTTAAAGGTGTATGCTTTCCCGGTCTGGTTGTCTGTTTTTTGCTCTTTGGTTAATTTCTGCTCTTCACCTTTAATGTTATTGATTATAAATGACTTTATTATACGGCCTTGTTGATAAGTTGAAAAAAGTTAATATAATCATATTGTTATGAAAGGTGATCACATTCCCGGTTAAAGGTGGTTTTTTTGTTGATCTAAATCCACCTTTATGATTTGATTGTAGGTATCATATTAAGGGGGATAC
>NZ_CP041252.1 GCF_006711645.1 Klebsiella electrica
ATGGCCAGAGTGTCTATTAGTGAAGCGGCACGGCTTGTTAAGGTTAGCCGTCCCACAATTTACAAGATGATTAACAGTGGGAAGTTAAGTTACACCTCTGTTGTAAAGCACGGGAAGGCTATTAAAGTTATTGATACTTCAGAGCTTATTAGAGTGTTTGGTTCTCTTGATGGTGTCATCGATACTGTAAAATATGATGTAAAAAGTGACGCAGAATCTACAAGTATTAACAGCGTTGGTTTACATGATTTACAACATAGAATCGCTCTACTTGAAGCTGAAAACGATGGTCTTAAAGGGGCTGTTAAGGCTCGAGATGAGCATATTGATTCCCTTCGTCAGGCTATGCAGCTTCCTGGGCACAAGCGCGAGCCTTCTTCACCACCCCATTCCCCGTGGTGGAAATTCTGGAAAAAATCCTGATCCTGCCATGCTTGAGTTTTCCTCTCCGGCCATCCCAGGGAGTTCCTGAACCTTCCCAAAAATCGCCAGATCTCTGAACGCTCCTCACGACTAAAAATACCCACACACTACGCAAAATTAAAATTTTGCAGATTCCTTATTTAAAACAATTGGTTAATGAAAAATTAATGTGCAGTGATGTGTTACAAAGTGCAGATCCAAGTCGTGGACGACTCTATGGCGAATCGTTTACGAATTGCCCACGATTCATATGTGAATCACGCTTTATTATCATGTTGTTATGATGAATCGACTCTTGATTCAATTCATCAATTTGGGCGTTTTTTGTTCATGGTGACTCTTGATTCAATTCACGATTCGAATCGCCGGTGAATCGTGTGGTGAGTCGTCCGGCGACTTGCCATAACGTGATTGCCGGCCGTCGATGAACCCGATTCCTGAACGTGCTGAAAACCGGTTTTCCGGCTGCGCCGGCAACGCCTCACGGCCACGCAATAAATTGCGTCCCCGTTCACCGTTTTCGGATCAGAAGAACGCCGGAAACAGGACTTACCCTGGCTGAATGGCGTGAATTTCCGCGCTATGCACTTGCGCGCATACTCATGCATGCCGTAAAAACAGAGCCTGCGCGTTTCTGGCGGGTTTTCGGGTGGTTTGTTGCCTGTTTTACCGGTTTCCCGTCAGAAACGTCCTGAGGCCGTTTTAGCGGTGCGTACAATTAAGGGATTATGGTAAATGGTGACTTGGTTAATCATAAACATCCTGGGGGATGGCATACACCAGTTGGATATCCGGTGCATCGTTGAGCCATCGACCTGATTTTTTCATTAAGTAGCCACCAATTTCTTCGGTAGTCAGCCGGGCATGAAACAATGCTTCATCATTGAACCAGCAGTCAGGGTGATAGATGAGATCCAGTGGGTTTGCCTTGAAATTAATCTCCAGTAACTGGAGTGCATAGCTGTGGTCAGATGCACTACCTTCTGCTTTTCGTATGGCGGATGACCTCGATTTTGACGATATTATTCTGGTGTTTCCTCCGGAATCCGGCCTAAAACCGCTGTATGTGATGTACCGTAGCCCTCGTAACATGCCCGGTACAGTGAGCGGCAAAGGGCAGAACGTTGGCAATAACTGGATGGGGGGGGCCAGTACCGGGGATGGTGCTCCTGTTCCTTCCCAGATTGCGGATAAATTACGCGGGAAGACTTTCGGTAGTTTTGATTCTTTCCGTCGGGCGTTCTGGAAAGCGGTTGCTGACGATTCTGCACTGAGCAAGCAACAATTAGTGAAGCTGATATTAATCAGATGAAAGCTGGAAGGGCACCTACTGCGGACTTTTTAGAATCAGTAGGAAACGTGTTAAAATTGAATTACACCACGAAAAAGAAATACTCCAAGGAGGGGCTGTTATGGATGTCGATAACATTAAGGCGCTAACACCTAAAAATCATATTGAGACACATAAAGGAAAATAAAAATGGCTGGTAATAAAATTTCAGATTTTACGGAAGAAGAATTTACTGCTTTTGTTAGTAAAATAATCGCTGCTGATTTTCCAACTGACAAAGAGAACGATGATGCTATTTATTCGTTCGCCCAACTAACAGAGCATCCTGCTGGTTGGAACCTCATCTTCAAGCCTAAGGTAGGCGAAGATTCTTCGGCGAAAGGAATTGTTAAAACCGTAAAGGAATGGCGAGCTGCTAACGGTAAGCCAGGTTTTAAAAAAGCGTGATTGAATTTGCGGGTTCAAGTTATGAGCCCGCTCATTTGTAACTCTGGATTTGAAGAATAATTACTAGATATCCATTTGCCTAGAATAATAAAAATAAAAGGTGATATATGAAAAAATTACTTTTCCTAGGGGTTGTTACCGTTTCTGTGGTTCTGGCAGCATGTCAGGTCAATAATGTTCGAGACACCGGAGGTGGGGCTGTTTCACCTTCATCGACGGTGACCGGAGTCACGCTTGATAGCGGTACGAACGGCAATCCGTAAAGGATCTTCTTGAGATCCCATTTGGATCGTCGTAATCTCTTGCTCAGTAAACGAAAAAACCGCCCGCAGGGCGGTTTTCTCGAAGGTTCTCAGAGCAGCAACTCTTTGAACCGAGGTAACTGGCTTAGAGGAGCGCAGTAACCAAATTCGTTCTTTCAGTTTAGCCTTAACTGGCACATAACTTCAAGACTAACTCCTCTAAATCAGTTACCAGTGGCTGCTGCCAGTGGCGCTTTGTCGTGTCTTTCCGGGTTGGACTCAAGACGATAGTTACCGGATTAGGCGCAGCAGTCGGACTGAACGGGGGGTTCGTGCATACAGTCCAGCTTGGAGCGAACTGCCTTCCCGGAACTGAGTGTCAGGCGTGGAATGAGACAAACGCGGCCATAACAGCGGAATGACACCGGTAAACCGAAAGGCAGGAACAGGAGAGCGCACGAGGGAGCCATCAGGGGGAAACGCCTGGTATCTTTATAGTCCTGTCGGGTTTCGCCACCACTGATTTGAGCGTCAAATTCTGTGATGCTTGTCAGGGGGGCGGAGCCTATGGAAAAACGGCCGCTGTGCTGCCTTCTCCCTCTCCGAGCTGTCTGCTCTATGTCGTTATGTGCGCGTTGCGACCGCTCGCCGCAGCCGAACGGCAGGAGCGTAGCGACTGAGTGAGCGAGGAAGCGGAAAAGAGATCTGTCTGACATTGAGCACTGACGCTCTGAGGCCCTTTATGACGAAACAACAGAAAACAGCGCTGAACATGGCTAAATTCATCCAGAATCAGTCTCTGCTCCTGCTGGAGAAGCTTAACGAGCTTGATCTCGATGTTGAGGCCGACCTTTGTGAGAAACTCCACGATGATGCGGAGCATCTTTTCCGTACACTGTCCTCGAGACTGGATGAATTACAGGATGGTAATTG